>JBAXLX010000086.1:0-11094 GCA_037134595.1 Pseudomonadota bacterium | reverse complement strand
CTCCCAGCCAAGGCCCGACAATTCCACCACTTTGCGCACAAAGGAATAGCCGTTGGAATGCACTCCGTCCGAGGCAAGACCGATCAGCACATCGCCCAAAGGCACATCGCGCGGCAGATCGCAGCCCCGCTCCATCGCGCCCACGGCAAAGCCCGCCAGATCAAAGTCGCCGCCGTGATACATGCCGGGCATCTCCGCCGGCTCGCCGCCGACCAAGGCGCAGCCCGACCGCTCGCAGCCCAAAGCGATGCCTTCGATGATGGCGGTCGCCTGATCGACATCCAGCTTGCCCGTGGCAAAATAGTCTAAAAACAACAGCGGTTCGGCCCCTTGGCAGACCAGATCGTTGACGCACATGGCCACAAGGTCGATGCCGATGGTCGAAACATGGCCCGTGTCAATCGCAATGCGCAGCTTGGTGCCCACCCCGTCGGTGGCGGCCACCAGAATGGGGTCGTTATAGCCCGCAGCCTTCAGATCGAACAAAGCCCCGAACCCGCCAAGCCCCCCCAGGCTGCCCGCCCGCTGCGTGCGCTTGGCGGCAGGCTTGATGCGGTCAACCAAAGCATTGCCCGCGTCAATGTCAACGCCCGCGTCCGCATAGGTCAAGCCATTGTGCAAAGCTGCCATCTGTTCCCCCAAGGTTCGGATTTTCCGCCCGCATAAAGCATCCCGCCCCCCCCCGCAACTGCTTGACCCCATCCCCCACCTTGGCCTAATCAGACCCAAGGCAGCTTCGCCAAAGGCGGGCCTGTAGCTCAACGGTTAGAGCAGGGCGCTCATAACGCCTTGGTTGGGGGTTCGAGTCCCTCCGGGCCTACCAATATCCATCTAATTTCCTTTTCTTTTCAAGGGTTTGGGTGAATTATTGGCGAACCTTGAGGGAAGGTTCACCAATGTTTGTTCCCGATTTGGTCGGGATAGCAGCTTTGCATGGGCTGCATCTGCCAGCCCTTCACGCATCGCCGTCTCGGTGTATCGCTGCACTTCAGCCAAGGTTTTGTGCCCGGTGACAGCCATAATTTCATGAGCAGTTGACCCACACTCTGCCAAGCGCCGCGCGCAAGCTTTGCGAAGGCCGTGCGCAGTGCACTCTGGCAAGCCCGCCTTGGTGCACCAGTCGCGCATCAGATTCCCAAGCCCATCTGGGGAACGGCTTTTGCCATATGCAGTTGCAAGGAAAGGGCGATCTAGGGGGCAATCAGCCAAAACAGCCGCAAGGTCGGGGTGAACCTTTATGCTCACTAAGACGCCGTTCGTCTTGGCGGTCTTTTGGCGGCGATATTCAAGCCGCTCGCCCTTCATATTCATCGGCCCAAGCTTGACCGCATCCACCCGCGCCGCGCCGGTGTAGAGCATCAGCGTGACGGCCCTGTGCGCCATAGTTCCGGGTTCGTGCACCTCAAAGAACCGTGCAATCTCGCCTTCATCCCAAGCGTGAAAGCCGCCCCCTTCCACCTTGTAAGCCTTGGTCAAGCGCGCCGGATTGGATTTGATCCAGTCAATCGCAATGGCATGGTCAAGCAGCTGCGCCAAGCGTTTGCGCAAATTGTTCGCCGCAGAGGGGGTTTCAGACTTTTCAGCCAGAAAAGCCATCACATGACGCCGCTCAAGCCGATTCACCGGCTTGTCGCTGTGCTTTAGGCGAAAGGGTTCGATCACGCCGCGATAAGTTTTTTTTGTCAGATTGCCCAACGCTTTCCACTCGGGCGAGCGATACCAAGACGCCACCAGATCACCCACTGATCCCGGAACGGCCTTGCCCGCACCGGCCCCTAACTTGACGCCGGTGCGATGTTCAGCGATTGCGGCCTCATACCGCTTCGTGAAGTCGTCTGAGCCGTATTCCGTGCCCAGTTCTCTGGAAAAGCCGATACCCTTGCGAAACCTCCACCGGCGGTTGCCGTGGCGGTCGGTGTAGGCCGATGCACCGGGATACGTCCGCTTACGCTTCATTTTTCATCCCAAGGGTTTGCGTCAAAGTCAGACTTGGCCTCGGTCGGTCGGGCCGTGATGCGCTCAGGTTCGATCACAATCGTCGGCGCGGAAAATCCTGCGTCACGATAGGCTTTCAAAACCTTTGTCACGTCAGACTGGGTGAAGGATGCGCGCCGGTTTGACATTAGGCTTTGCCCTTGATCAGTTCAGCAATCGCAAAAATCGTGCGCGAAGTGAACCGGCACGCCACGCTCAAGTCGCCATGCGAAGGGTCAGAGTTAACCTCTTTTGCCCATGCGTTCAGTTGGTCTCTATCCATATCGTTTGGAATTTGGTCGTAACGGTTGCGAACGGACAGGTTTCGATCAAAAAATCGAATAAAGGCCGTCTGCCCCGGTGTGAAGAATTCAACCTCAAGCCCCCAAAGATTTGGGATGCGCTTGTCCTCGCGGCGATCTGCCTCAGCGGCAAGATACGCTTTGATTTCGCCGCGTGTAGCAGCCCGCAAAACTGCCGTCAGAGCCTCACCGAACGTGTGATCGTCGGGCGAATTCGATACGCTTGGGAAGGGGATTTTTTGGCCGGCATCTCTAACTTCACTACCCTTGAAGGGCAGTTCCAAGAAAGCGCGCACACGTTCGCAAACAGATTTCAGCGGCCCGGGAACACATGCGCCAATCAGCAAAGCCGCAGCATCCGCCTCGTTCATATGGGCCGCGCCTCGCCCGCGCCCTGCCATGCGGCGAAGGCCACTCTCGGCCAAGAGCCTGTCGACAACCGAAACTGTCTCGCTTGGCAAGGCCAGTTGGCGCGCAACACACTGAACAAGTTCACTTTTGGTCGCCATTTATCGTCTTCCTAAAATTCCTTTATGAGAGTCTTACGCGATTGAATGACAGAAGTCAAATCAATCGCGCATGAGTCAGATAAAAAATATGCGGCCTTGGTCACCAGCCGCAGAACCGTCAATCTGGCCCGCCAGTTTCTCGAGCATCACACGCGCCGCCCGAACGCCCGCCACACCAGCATCCAAGTTCAGCAGGCGGTTGCCCTGAGCATCGGTGAAGGGCAGATCGTTGAGCAGGCATTCTGTGCCGTAAAGCAGGTTTGCAATGTGCACCGCTTCTGTGGCCAAGGCGTCCTTGTCTAAGGTGCTCATTGCACATCCCCCCGAACAACGGCCTCAAGACGGTCTGCCACTTCTTCCAATTTCAGAACAGCGCCATTGGCCACCGCAGCCACCGCCGCGCAGTCATCGGCATCACGGCGGTCGTGGGCGATGAAGATCAGTTCAACGAAATTTTTGGCCACGGAGAGCATGTCGATCGTATCAAGCAATTCGCTCCTGATATGCTCCGGCAAGCTTTCGTCGGTCTTGGTGTCGGTCATTCTAATCTCCATTGCTAAAAAAATGTAACAAGGCTATACTTTCACGTGTTCAAAGGGCCGTCAAGACAAAATATAGCAGGGTTATAGAATGAATGCGGCACAGTGCAAAATGGCTAGGGCTGCAACCGGCTTAGGCGTTCGGGAATTGGCGGTTTTGGCAAACGTGGCCCAAGCCACAGTCTCTAAGTTAGAGCGCGGGGAAGACTTAAAGCCTGTCACAGTTCAGCGCATCCGCGCCGCCCTAGAATCCGCCGGTGTCGTGTTCATCCCAGAGAATGGCAACGGCCCCGGTGTTGCTCTGCGCAAAGACTAAGGCCGCACCAGCGCGAAGCATGATGCGGCCCCTTGCAGCGCCGCGCTTGGGATGGAGGGCCAAGCCGCGCCATGACGGGTTTTGCGCAATCGCCGTCGAATCGGGGTGTTTTTGGTTGGATTAACCCCAAGGCACACCCTGCCAAACTCCTCACATGGCGTTGTCGCCCCCGCCCCAGTTCACCGCCGTCACCGCCGCGTTGAATTGGTCGGGGGTTAGGCCGAGTTCTTTTGCCCTGCCCATAGCTTCAACCAGCGCGCCCAAGGCCCGTGCCCTGCCACCAGCATCGAAGGCTTGCAACGGCCTGCCCACGTCGATCACCACGGCCCCGCCCAGCTTGGCAGACGCCTCTTGGGCGACGACTTCGCAGATCGGTTGCAAAACCCAGCCCGCAAGGTGCCTTTGCGCCTCGCGCACCAGCGGCCCTTGCGCCGCCACTGTGTAAAGCCCGGGCAACACCCCGAAAGCGGCATAGATGGACGATCTTGCGGCCTCAAGCGTTTCTGCGGTCATGGCTTTGGATAAATCCGGGGTCAGGTTGTCGGGGTGTTTATCGGCCAAGGGGTGCATTCCCGCCGCCACGGCCTGCGCGGTGCCTTCGATCACAAGCGTCGAGCCTCTTTTGGCACGGAACGCACCTTGCCAATTTGCACCGCCATTTGTCTCGGGCAAGGGCACAATCTGCGAGCCTATCGGTGCATCGCGGAACGTGTCGCGCAGGGCGGTTTCAACCTCAATCAGCAGGCTTGCGGTTAGGCTTGCCCGCGCCAAGGGGGATTGACCGGCCCAAGGCGTAAGAGGGCTTGACCCGATGCAAAAGTGCAGCACCTCAGCCGCCAAGGCGGTTTGCGACACCGCGCCGCCCGCCTCAGACACGCTCAGGCGATAAGCGTAGGGGGTGCCGCCGCGTGTTGACAAGTCCCAGTCTGCGCAAGCCCTCAAGCCGCCTGAGGTGATCAGGAATACCGCTTCACCGCGCAAGGCCAAGGCCCGCCCGATAAGGGCCATGGTTCGCGGGTTAAGCATATCTGTGCCAGATACATCGGCCAGCGCAAAGGCCCCTTCCCAAAGGCTGACGCAGGCTTGAACCGTGCCGGTGAGTTCAGCACTTCCCGCAATACCGCCCAGATAGCTTGCCCGCGCCGTCAACAGATCAGCCGTGTAGCCCGTGACTGCGGCCCGCTTCTCGGTTGCTTGCCGTTTGAAAAACCAGTTGAGCATCTTCCGAGCCTCCATCGTGCCAGAGTACGTTTCAGGCCCGCGTCTGGCCCCTCTGCCCGCGCCTGCCAATTCCGCGCCTCAATCTGGGCCGCAGGGTAAGCGGGCACGGTGACTGCCGAGAGTTCAAACAGATCGGCCGCCGTCACCGTGCGCAGAATACCATCCCCGCGCCGCTCCACCGTGTCGCCGCCCGGTGCCACGACAAACCCCGGTGACAAGCCCCTAACCAGCCCCGCCGCATTGGCCGAGAGAAAGTCCCGCGCCCATGTCGTGCCGGCCATTTCTGGGGTGATCGTCGCGGTGAATTCCAAAGCCTGCGCCGAGTCGCGCAGTTCCAAGGTGCCCGCTGATCGGCTGGCCAAAGGTTGCGCGTAATCGTGCTGAACAAGAAAATGAACGTCACCGGCCCCCGCGATCTTGTCAGCGAAAGCCCGCGCCGCGATTTGCTCGAAACGGCCCTTCGCAAGCATCGTCTCGGTGCCGTAGGGAAAGCGCCCAGTGATCTGGACGCCCAAATTTTTTTGTTGGCGCAGCTCGAGCGCGCCGCCGTGTGCTACGCCGCCATAAAGCATCTTAGGCCACCCGCACGCCGGTCAGCAGTTCGATCTGGGCACCGCGCGCCACGGTGACATCCATCGTCGCAAGAGCCGTCAAGCGCAGCCCGCCCGATTGTGCATCAGAGTAGGGGTCGCGGATCAGATCCACCGCGCCCCACATGCCAACATAAATCGGCGCCGAGCCGCCCGCCGTGGTGGTCAAGAGCGCACTGGATGACAAAGGCGAGCCAGACAAGGCCGCCAAAGCGCTTGCACTGATCGTGACGTTATCAGCCCCAACAGCCGCAACCAAGCGGTCATACTCCCACATAGGTGCAGCAGTCGCCGCCGCCAAGCCATCCAGATAGGACCAAACCTCTGGCCGGATCAAAACTTTGACGCCTTGCGCCCCGGTCGCCGCGTTATTGCCCATGAAACGGGCGATTGCCGAACGAAAAGCCCCCCATGTCGCCGCCGCGTTAATGACGGTTGCGGTGATCCCATAGGTGGAGATGCCCGGAATCACGCCCAAGGGTTGGCCACTGGTGCCAGTCCCTAAGAACACCGCCTGATCCAAAGCCTGCCCGATTGCCCCGTTTAGGTCGCGCCGCGTTGCGTCCTCGAGCGCCGAACCAGTTTGTAGCAGGGCTTTGCGGGTGATGCGCAGTTGGACGCCAAGGGTATTATTTGGCGCAAGCGACTTGTCAGTTGTGGCATAGGTGGTCGGGCCAGCCACAGTGCCCGTTTCTGTCGCCTGCCAGCCCGCTGTCACACTAGATGTGACAACCGGCCATTCTTGGAGGCCGGACGGAATGGCGATCATCTGCGCGCCCATCCGCGCCGCGACAGAGCCGGGGAACAAGCGATCGATGATGGGCATGGTCGAAAGCGGGTTGGGGGTGGCGCTTGCGATGGTCTCGCCCACACGGCGCTCAAGGGCTTGCCACGGAATCGGCATGCCTCGGAATCCACCGGCGGCCCGCAGTTCCTGTACAACCTCAGCCGTGCGCCCGTTCAAGGCGCGGCCCTCGTCCAAGGCCAAGGCAATCTGGCGCAGTTCAAAGCCCTGCACCAGATCGGCCCAATCTTTGCCGGAGCGGGTTTCCAGATCGGCCCCGGCCTCGCGGCGTTCGGCATCTTCGGCGATCAGCGCGGCGCGGTAGCGGGTTTCGTTGGACCGGAATTCTAGGTCCATCGCCTCGATATTGCGCAGTTCGTCCTCAGTGGGTTTTTCCTTGCCGACCAGCGCGGAAAGGGCTTGCCGGATTTCAGATTGCCGCCGGGTAATTTTTACAGAATTCAGCATTTTCAGAACCTTTCAATTGGGTTGGTGTTCATGTCGTTCACAAGGTCGCGCCATTCCTGACGCGCGGGTGACGTGGGCTTGTGGCCCACCTCAATTCGGGTCTTCTTGGTGTGGCAGACGCGGCAAAGGGTCGCCAAGTTTGCCGGGGAAAAGGACAGATGCGGGTGGGTGCGCACGGGCTTGATATGGTCCACCTCAAGCCGCCGCACCGCGCCGCATTGGGTGCAGGCCCAACCGTCACGCTCCAAAACCGCCGCCCGCAACACCTGCCAGCGCCGCGTGGACGTGACTTTTTTTGAATAGCGGGTGTGAGTGTCGCTCAGGCCCATAGCATCCTCGCCACACGCTTGGGTCGGGCTTGCATCCGCGCCCCTTCGGCTACTGCCAGCACGGTTGCCGCCGCAGGGTCTATACGGCCCTTGGACCGCGCCTTGGCCAGTTTCATGTTATTCGCAGGGTCGCGCAGACACACCGCGTCCGCGAAGGCAGAGCGCAAAAGCAAAGACGGTTTTGTCTTGATTAAGCCGTCATAAGCCGAGCGCCGGAACCGTTCCAAATCCTCAGAACCATCGCGCCAGCCCATGCCGCGCCAAACCACCGGCGCAGTCACGCCCGCCTTATCCATCGCCTCAGCCAATTCGCTTTGCTTGTACCTATCGGCCACAATCGCCGCGATATGCTCGCCCTCGGCCATGCCCAAAACCTTGGTCAGCCACGCCGCCACGGGAACAGTCTTGTCGCCCAAGACTGACAATTCCCCACGGTCTGACATTTCGACATATCGGCCCGAAACGCCATCAGCCGCCCCGCGATCAATCAAGGAAGGCGCAGACGGGAAGGTGCCGAACACCTCCAGCCGCCCTGTCTGTGGCCAAAAAAAAGCCGCCGCCGTCATGGATGCAGAGCCGCCAAGGTCAATCCCGATGATCACTTGCCCCGCACGTTCGGGCAGTTCTGACACTTCGCAGGCCAGCCATTCATCCACGGTCAAAAGCAGGTCACGGGTTTCTCCGCTCACGCGTTCGTTCCGATTGTAGAGCCGGAAAGCCGTCAGCGCCGAGCCGCCCCGCGACATGGAGCGCCGCGCCTCAGCCTCAAGCCATTCAAGCCCCGAACCAATCCCATGCAGCGCGCCGGGGTTGGCCAGCATCAGGCTTTCGCGATCATCCGCAGGCAAGCCCGGTGGGGGCCGGTGTTCCTGAACGTAAACACCCGGTTGGGGGTCGTCGATCCAGCGCGAAAAGGGGTGGGTGTCATCCGCCGCAGACGTGGAAATGATCAGCGCACCCCCGCCACGTTTACCTAGGCCCGACAAAAGCGCATGCTCCAGATCGTCGCCACGATCCAAGGGCCAGTGCCCGCGTTCATCCATCAGCACCAAGGTTGGCGCAGAGCCGAGAGCAGACTTGCCGTCCGCCGCCAAGGCCCGCAGAACATGCCCGCCGCCATCGCCTTCGTATTCAATCTCGAGCTTTGGTGAGCGCCGATAAATCAGCTTTTCTTGCACTTCCTCGGGCAAGGAACGCGCAAAACGTGCCACAAAATCCCATGCGATTTTTGCTTGGTCACGGGTTCGAGCCGCGATCAGGATTTCTCGGCTTGGTTGCCGGTCCCATTCGCCAAGCAATGCCCCCAGAGCAATCCCGGACGATAGCGCGGTCTTGGCATTGCCGCGCCTTATGGACAGAACAGCCAGGTTGATATCATCAGCCAAAGCGCCCTGGACGAATTGCTTTTGAAAGGGTGCCAATTTCAGCGGCTGGCCAGCTTTGGGGCCTTGCGGGATGCGCAGGCTTTGCAGAAACTGCACGGCTTTGGTGGCGGTTTTCATGGCTTTTTCCCCCGATAGCGAAAATTGAAAAGGCACCACGACGATCCTCTGCACGCATGGGCTTTGACTATTGGGACCATTTTCAAAGGGTTGGCCTCCGATAGCGAGCGATCACCCTTGCCATATGCGCAGAAAGCGCCGGTGCTTTGTCATCAATCCCGCCGCGTTGAACGTATAGGCGCGCCACTTGGTCGGCCAAGGCCATTAGGATGTCAGCCGGTATGCCAGCCGGGGTCGTGGCCAGCGCCGCTTGGTAACTCACCCGCACTCGATGTGCTGGTGTGTCGGTCAGGTGCAGCACTGGCCACCGGCCATCCTCAAGCCAATAGCTTGTGATCGTCGACAGTGCGCCGTCCTCGGCCAAGGCTTGCACTGTGATTGATGCGCTCTCAGCCACTGGACCCACTGGCAGGGCTAGGTCGGTGCCGGGGTTAATATCGGATCGCGCCTTAATAAGGGTTGGCAATAGCGCAATGTCGCACTGGTTCTCGAAGTCTTGCACAGTTGCGCTGATCATCAGCGACAGGGCCAGATCGTCAAAGCCGTGGTCGATGCGCAAATGGTCCTTGACCGTATCCAAGGCCAAAGCCGCTGCCGTGCTGGTCGGTGTTCGTGAATAAATCATCATACTTCCCTTTTGCCATCTCTCTAAAAATAGGTCAACATTACTGACCTATATGAACAACGTACAGCCCGCACCCGCTCCTTCCCCCCGCATTGCAGGGGAAGGCCCTTACCTCCTGATCCTATCCACGCGATGCCCTTTGTCGGTGGCCAGCCGCTTCCCCCTAGGCTTTTCACCTAGCCCGCGTTCAGCCTCTCGGCCTGGGCGGTCCCCGGTCTGTTACCTTGCGAATTCGCAAGTTCACCAGCCGGTGGGTTTCATAGTCGCGTTTCTGCACTGGCCTATAAGGAGTTGGTTCAGTGCGGGGTGGGTTAAAAGTCCCGGATCATATCCGCCTTCAGATCAGGAAGGCGGCAAACTGAGGCGACCATCTTTGGAGTCGGGGAAAGCGCAGGAAAACGGCCGGGCGAAACCTTGCGCTAACCCCTGTTTTCATTCGATCAAGGGCAGTTCATCAGCGGCCCGAGGTGGCCCTGAAAACCAGTCGGACACCATGCGCCGCATGATGCTCAGTTGCTTTGCGGTCGGCTGCCAGTTGCGCCGCCTCGAGCAGGCCAGAATGCTTTGGGTAAAGTGCCGCTCAAATTCGCCCCGCGCCTTGGCCGTGATATTGGGCCACCAGAACAGCAGCTCGTCCAAAGTCCGTTCGCCAATTTCTGGGAAGTTTGCATGTTTCATGCCCTTCCCCCCGTGTAAGCCACCAAGGCCATGCGGTCAGTCGGGGAAAGCCGGTTAAAGCAAGCCAGCGCATAGGCTTTGATCTCGGCCCGCGTGGCGAATTCGGCCCACTCGGTCGCTTCGGCCATGATGCTGAACATGGCCGGGCGGGGTTGACCCCTGCCCAGATCGTCAAGCGCCGCGTCCATAATCTGGCAAGCGTCTTGGGGGTGGCAGTTAGCAATCGCAAGGCACAAGGATGTTGCGTTCTCAGCCCGCATTTTGTAATAAGGAGAGGCGATCTGTATCGTATGAAGTTCATCCCCGGCTGCGATTGCCGTCGCGCCGGGGTTCTCATTTGCGGGGTCAAAAAGGTTCGCCAAGTGCCCATTTTGTTGAATGTTTTCAATGGGGCAGTTTTTCGCGGTCGTCAGGTTAACAGCTTGATTATCCTTTAGATTATCAAGCCCTCCGGGCCTACCACATTCACGTTCAATCGGCATGGCCAGCCGCTGCTCGGCTATTGGTGCAATTCAGGATAATAGCACGGCACCCAATGCTCTCGCAGCAAGGTCGAGGTGGCGGCATCTGGAACGTCCAGCGTGTAGGCCGCTTCACATAGCCCGATGTTGTGCAAGTCTAAGGTCAACAGATTGCGCGCGCTGCACGCTGCTGGCCCTTTGACCGGATCACTGGAACCGCGACAGGTGTCGTTCGCCGTGTCCCAATCGGCGATCAGGCCGTCCATGTCCAGCGCCTGATCCGAGGCCGCTCCCGCTGCCCAATAGCTGTAAAGCGCTTGCATCAGCACGTCTTCGATACAGGCCACATCTGACCCACAGTCGCGTCGGGCCTGCAGCGCAGGGCGCGCAATGGCCTTTGCTGCCGCCGCATGGTCTTGGCTCACCTGCGCAAAAGCATCTGCCCCGGCAGCCTCGAGCGTCGAAAGCTCCGAACTGTCGCAAATCGCCAAGTCGTCGGGTTCTGTGGCCTGCGTGCAATCAAAACTCGGCTCTTGCGCCCAAACAGGCGCAGATACCAGCAGGGCCAGACCAAAAATCCAAGCAGCTTTCATGACACACTCGCGGCTAAGAGCGTTGAACATCGCTCAACGTCTTAAAGCCCCAAGCCCCATTGCGAAAGAGGTTTTGACACCGCAAACACATCAATCCCATAGGCTGGAAACTGGAGGCGGGTATCGGAATCGAACCGATCTACATGGATTTGCAATCCAGCGCATAGCCTGCCTGCCCACCCGCCAGAGTGGTCGCATTCGTC
>JBAXLX010000085.1:0-11127 GCA_037134595.1 Pseudomonadota bacterium | reverse complement strand
TATGCGCTGATCGCCTATTTGGCCCCCGCGCAAGATTTCTGGCACCTGACCGCGCCGTTTTGCCTGATGACGGGGTTGGGGCTGGCTTTGGTCGTGGGGCCGCTGACCGCTTGTGTGATGTCGGCAGCGCCGGAAAGTGACCAAGGGGCAGCCTCGGGCATCAACAACGCCACGGCGCGGGCGGCGGGGTTGATTGCGGTGGCGCTGATGGGGCGGATTGCGGTTTGGTCTTACGGGCCTGTCAGCGCAACGATGCCCGGCTTTGGGCTGGCGCAGGCCTCAGTTGCGCATCAGGCGGCGAGCAGTCTGGCCTTTGGCCACATCGCCGCAACCTGTTCGGTGCTGGCTTTGGCCGCTGCGGTGGTATCAGCCTTTGGCCTGATCCGGCGGGCTTAATCTTCGCCCATCGCATCGGCGCGGCTTTTGCCTGACACGTCTTTGGCCAAGGTCGCGGCCATAAAGCGGTCAAGATCACCGTCCAGCACGCCTTGGGTGTCGCTGGTTTCTACCCCCGTGCGCAGGTCTTTGACCATCTGATAGGGCTGCAAAACATACGAGCGGATTTGGTTGCCCCAGCCTGCCTCGCCCTTGCTTTCGTGCGCTTCAAGGATCGCGGCGTTGCGCTTATCAAGTTCTTGCTGATACAGGCGCGATTTTAACGCTTGCATGGCGATATCGCGGTTCTGGTGCTGTGATTTCAGCGAGGATGTCACGACGATGCCGCTGGGAAAGTGGGTGATGCGCACCGCCGAGTCGGTCTTGTTGACGTGCTGCCCGCCCGCGCCCGACGAGCGGTAGGTGTCGATGCGGATGTCTTTGTCCTGCACGTCAATCTCGATATTGTCATCCACCACCGGATAGACCCACACCGAACTGAAAGACGTGTGCCGCCGCGCGGCCGAATCAAACGGGCTGATCCGCACCAAACGGTGCACACCGGCTTCCGATTTCAGCCAGCCGTAAGCGTTCTTGCCGCTGATCTTATATCCGACCGAGCGTATCCCCGCCTCTTCGCCCGCCGTTTCGGACTGCATCTCGACGGTGTAGCCCTTTTTCTCGGCCCACCGCACATACATGCGTGACAGGATCGACGCCCAATCACAGCTTTCCGTTCCGCCCGCGCCAGCGTTGATTTCCAAGAAGGTGTCGTTGCCATCGGCTTCGCCGTCCAGAAGTGCTTCAAGCTCTTTTTGCGCGGCAAGGTCCATCAGCGCCTTAAGCGCGGCTTCCGCCTCGGCCACGATCTCGGCATCAGCCTCAGCCTCGCCCATCTCAATCAATTCGACATTGTCGCGCAGGCCGTTTGCGATCAGGTCGTGGGTGGATTGCGCGTCCATCAAACCCTGCCGCTCGCGCATCAGCTTTTGCGCCTTGGCGGGGTCATTCCACAGATCGGGGTTTTCGATCAGGGCGTTGAATTCTTCCATCCGGTGCGGGGCGGTTTCAATATCCATCCGCTGCCCCAAAAGCCGCAGCGACTTTTTGATCGCTTCGACGTGATTTAGGGTTTCAGAGCGCATGAAAATCTTCCTGATGGCGGCGTTGGGCGGGATTTAGCGCCCGACTTAGCGACAGACGGCGGGCGGGGCAAGACGCAACACGGGGTTTTGGGCCCTATGCCGCCGCCTTTACAGTCTTAGTAAAGCCCGCCCGAACTGACGCTGCCGAATTTGGCCTTGCCATCGGTTGGGGCGGCAGGGTCAACCGGGGCCTCGGTCGGCGGGGCTGTGGGATCGGTTGGATCCTGCGGCGCCAGTTCCGAGGTTTCGCCGGGGGCGAAGACCGGCAAATCTTGACCCATGGCAAAGCCGCCGTCCACCGTGGCACCTGCGCCAAAGACCAGATCCTCACCGTCGCGGAAATATTCGGCCTGCACATTGGGGCCGCTGGCGTCATCGGCCAGATGCTCGCCCGTGTAGCGGTCGATGTTCACAAAATGCCCCCCCGGCGGCACTTTAAAATCGCTGCCGCCAAAGCGTTTGACGGCCTGTTCCATAAAAGCCTGAAACACCGGCACACACAGCGTGCCGCCAAATGCTTTCGGGCCAAGACTGCGCGGGTTGTCAAAGCCCATATAGCAGCCCGCCACCACATTCGAGGTGAAGCCGATGAACCACACATCTTTTGCATCGTTGGTCGTGCCGGTCTTGCCCGCAACTGGCACGGGCAAGTGCACACCCGTTGCCGTGCCGCGCTGGATCACCCCTTCCATCATCGAGGTCAACTGATAGGCGGTGATGGCGTTCATCACCCGCTCGCGGTTGGTGGTGATGGTCAGCCCCTCGCCTTGCGGCAAACTGTCCATGCCGCAGTTTACGCAACTGCGCGCATCGTGGCGGTAGATCGTGGCGCCGTGGCGGTCTTGCACGCGGTCCACCAAGGTCGGCTCGACCCGCTCGCCGCCATTGGCGAACATGGCATAGGCGGCGACCATCTTAAACAGAGTAGTTTCCTGCGCGCCCAAGGAATTGGCGAGCAAGGGTTGCAGTTGGTCATAAACCCCGAAGCGTTCGGCATAGCCTGCGATCGTATCCATGCCGACTTCTTTGGCGATGCGGATCGTCATCAGGTTGCGGCTTTGCTCGATTCCGGTGCGCAGGGGGGCGGGGCCAAAGAACTTGTCGTGGCTGTTCTTGGGCGTCCACAGGCCCTGCGGGGTGTTGACCATGATGGGGGCATCCACCACCAGCGTGGCGGGGGTAAAGCGCTGGTCAAGGGCTGCGGCATAGACAAAGGGCTTAAACGCCGATCCGGGTTGGCGGGCGGCCTGCGTGGCGCGGTTAAAGACCGAATCCTGATAGGAAAAGCCGCCCTGCATGGCCATAACGCGGCCCGTGTTCACATCCATCGCCATAAAGCCGCCCTGCACCTCGGGCACTTGGCGCAGCGACCAGTGGTCAAGCGCACCGTCGGGGCCAAGCTCGGGGCGCACCATGACAACATCGCCCACAACGACTAGATCGGCGGGCACCTTGGCCTTGGGGCCCAAAGTGCCATCGGCAAGGCGCTTGCGCGCCCATGTCACGTCTTTGGCGGGGATTTCAGCGGTTGCGTCTTCGCCTTCGATGCCCACCGTGGCGGTGGATTTATCGACCGCCAGCACCACAGCCGCCCGCCAGCTTTCCACATCGCGCGGCAGGCCCGCGACATCGGCGAGGGCGGATCGCCAAGCCTCAGGCGTCAGCGCATCCGCGGGAAGGGTCTTGCCCGTACCACGCCATACCCCTTGATCGCGGTCATAGCCTTCAAGCCCATCGCGCAGGGCCTTGGCGGCAATCTTTTGCATCTGCGGGTCTTCGGTAGCGCGAATCGACAAGCCGCCCGAGAAAAACTCGTTCTCGCCAAAGGTGCCCGAGAGTTGGCGGCGAATCTCGTCGGTGAAATAGTCGCGCGGCGGCATGTCGGTGCGAAAGGTCGGGATTTCACCGCCCTGAACAGTGCGCAAGGGTTCGGCTGCGGCAGATTTGCCCAAGGCGGGGTCAAGATAGCCGTTCTGCACCATCTCGTGCAGCACATAGTTGCGCCGCTCGACAAGGCGGTCCTTGTTGCGCACGGGGTGAAATTCGGAGGGCGCTTTGGGGAAAGAGGCAAGGGTTGCGGCCTCTGCCGGGGTCAGCTCCTCAAGGGTTTTGTTGAAATAGGTTTGGGCGGCGGCAGCCACGCCGTAAGAGTTTTGGCCAAGGAAAATTTCGTTGAGATACAGTTCCAGAATGCGGTCCTTGGACAGGGTCTGTTCCAGCCGTGTCGCCAGAATGATTTCCTTGATCTTGCGCGCCACGGTCCTGTCGCCCGACAACAGGAAATTCTTGGTCACCTGCTGGGTGATGGTCGAAGCCCCCCGCGTGTTCTGGCCGCGGGATTTAATCGCCTCATAAGCCGCGGCGATCATGCCTTGCACGTCATAGCCCGCGTGGGTGTAAAAATGCTTATCCTCGGCCGAGATGAAGGCGTCTTTGACAAGGGCGGGAATGTCGCTGATCGGCACGAACAGGCGGCGTTCGGTGGCAAATTCGTCCATCAGCTTGCCTTCAGCCGAATAAATCCGGCTGATCGTGGGCGGCGCATACTGCGCCAAGCTTTCATGGCTGGGCAGGTCGCGGCTGTAGATGGAAAAAATGCCCCCCACCGTCAGCGCGGCAAAGAGCAACCCCAGCGTGACCATCGAAAAGATGGCCCCGAAGAACGACACGATAAAACGCAGCACGGCGCACCCCTGTATGAGCGGCTCTTATACGCCCAAGCGGCGCCATAGGTCAAAAAACTTGACGTGAGGTGGTGCAAAAGGCGGTGTGATCCCGCCGACCGCGCGGCCCATCGGGGATTGCGCTTGGCGTGGTCCTGCCGCATGTTGGACGCTACCCCCCTGCAGGGCCGCGACAGGCGCTGCGCCTTTTAAAGGTTTTTTCATGCGCCGCATCGCCCTTGCCCTGACCCTGTGCCTGATGCCCCTTGCCGCCGTGGCCGGTGGCTTGGGCGAGATGACGCCCGCCGAAAAAGACGCCTTTCGCGCCGAGGTGCGCCAATATCTGTTGGAAAACCCAGACGTGATTGTTGAAGCTATGCAGGTGCTACAAGACCGCAAGACGCAGGCGGCAGCACAGGCCGATATCGACCTGCTGCACGCCAATGCCGAGGCGATTTTCAAGGATCCGGCCAGTTGGGTTGGCGGCAATCCGGATGGCACGGTCACGATCGTGGAATTCATGGACTATCGCTGCGGGTATTGCCGCAAAGCCTACGGCGAGGTGGAAGATCTGGTGAAAACCGACGGCAATATCCGCTTTGTGGTCAAGGAATTTCCGATTCTGGGCGATGATTCGTTGATCTCGTCAAAATTCGCCATCGCGATGCGAATGCTGCACGGCGATGACGCCTATAAGGCGGCGCATGACGGGCTGATTGGCCTGCGCGGATCACCCGATGCCGAGACTTTGGCCCGCTTGGCGGCGAGTTTGGGGTTTGATGCCGCCGAGCTGACCGCCAAGATGGAAAGCCCCGAAGTCATGGCCGTGATCCAAGCCAACCACGCCTTGGCGGAGCAGTTGAACATCACAGGCACGCCGACCTTTGTGATCGGCGACAAGATGTTGCGTGGGTACCTGCCCGAGGCGGATATGCAGCAGATCGTTGACCAAGCCCGCGCAGGTTGACCGGCCCAAGGGCGCGCGGCGGCCCCGGCTGGGGGGTTTCACACCCCCCTCAGCCCGGCCACGGGCCGGGCGTTCTTCGCGGAAATCCTCCACTGGAGGATTTCTGATCGCTCATCACCCCCGTGGGATATTTGTGCAAATATGAAAAAGCTGGCAGCTCGGCCTACTCGGCCTTGGCCGCTTCCAGCTCGGCGGCTTTTTGTTCCACAAGGTCAACGATGTGGTCGATCATTTTGTCATTGCCCAAGGTATGGGCCTGTTTGCCCGCCAGATAGACCATCCCCTTGCCTGCCCCGCCGCCTGTAAAGCCGATGTCGGTCATCAGCGCCTCGCCGGGGCCGTTGACCACGCAGCCGATGATCGACAGGCTGAGCGAGGTGGTGATATGGGCAAGGCGGTCTTCCAGCGCAGACACCGTTTTGATCACATCAAACCCCTGCCGTGCGCAGGACGGGCACGAGATGATCGTCACCCCACGGTGACGCAGGCCAAGGCTTTTGAGGATTTCAAACCCAACCTTCACCTCTTCCACCGGATCAGCCGACAGGCTGACACGGATCGTGTCGCCAATGCCCGACCACAGCAAATTGCCCAAGCCAATCGCCGACTTGACCGTGCCCGAGGTCAGGCCCCCCGCCTCGGTAATGCCAAGGTGGATCGGCGCATCGGTGACACCCGCCAGTTGCTGATAAGCCGCCGCCGCCATGAACACGTCCGAGGCTTTGACCGAGATTTTGAATTCGTGAAAGTCGTTGTCTTGCAACAGCTTGATATGGTCCATCCCGCTTTCGACCATCGCGTCGGGGCAAGGCTCGCCGTATTTGTCCAGCAGGTGCTTTTCCAGGGATCCGGCATTCACCCCGATGCGGATGGAACAGCCGTGGTCCTTGGCAGCTTTGACCACCTCGGCCACGCGCTTCGCGTCACCGATATTGCCGGGGTTGATGCGCAGACAGGCAGCGCCCGCCTCTGCCGCCTCGATCGCGCGTTTGTAGTGGAAATGGATATCGGCCACGATCGGCACCGGGCTTTCGGCCACGATGGCTTTCAGGGCGCGGGTCGCGTCTTCATCGGGGGTCGAGATGCGCACGATATCGGCCCCGGCGACAGCACAGCGCTGCACCTGCTCTAACGTGGCCTTCACGTCAGAAGTGATCGTGTTGGTCATGGTCTGCACCGAAATCGGCGCATCGCCGCCGACCAGAACGCGTCCAACGCGAATTTGACGGCTGACGCGGCGTTCTATGTTGCGCCAAGGGCGGATCGGGTTGTGGGTCATGGGGGCCTCATGCTTTGCCCCTGCACGATAAGCGCACAGGCCCCTGCACGCAACGCAAGACCGTGCGCGCAACGCAAGACCGTGCGAATTGTCAGTCTTGCGGCGCTGCGGCAGCCGGATCGGCCGCAGGAGCCGCCACTTGCGTTGCCTCGGCCACGGCAACGAAATGCGCCAGATCGGCATCGCCCGACACATCCGCCACTTTGAACGCCGCGGTCAGATCAGAGGCCGCCAAAGAGAGGTTCTTGACCACCTGTGAGCCGGGCGATGCCGGACCATAGGTCTTGCCATTGACCGCGAAATAGACCGATGCGGAATTGCCTGCCCGCAACACAGGGGCTTGCGCCAAGGCGGGCACGCTGTAGCGTTCGCCCGCGTCAAGGATTTTTTCGAACAAGACTGTGCCGTCCGCAGCAGAAACGCGCACCCAGCTTGGTCTGACCGCCAGAATTTCGACGCCCGGTGCCGGATCGGCCACGACCTGCACCTCAGGCACTGACGTTAAGGCGCTGGCCACGGCTTGATCCACCGCAGATTGGACGGGTTGCACGATGGCATTGGGGTTGATTGCCGCAATAGGGCCATCGCGCGGGATCATGACCGGCACAGCCAAAGCTTGCGGACGATACAGGATATCGGCCGCAGCCCCGCTTAATCCAGCCGTTTGCGCACTGGCTTTGACAGCCAAGCCCGATGACACGGCCAAAGGCAAAGCTGATTTTACATCCGCCAAAGGATCAATTTCGGCCACAACGGCAGGGGCCTGATTGACAGGCGCCAGTTGAACGCGCTGCACCTCTTGCAAAAGCGACCACCCGCCATAGCCCAAGGCACCGACCAAAGCGATCAAGACGGCGAAAGACCCGATTGCCCCGGCTTCCACTTTGGAAAACAGGCCCGCCGGCTTTGGCACGAAACTTGCGTGTTCAAAGGGGTCTCGCTTTTCCAAGGGCGCACGATTGCGGGCGGCCTTTATCATCTGGCCAGAGGCGGCAGCTGACATGCCATGGGCCACTTCAAAGCCAGATTCGCGGCAGAAATGGGCAAAGACGTCATCGGGGTTCATGCCCAAAAAGCGCGCGTACGAGCGCACGTATCCCGACACAAAACTGGGCGATTCAAAGACCGTCGCATCTGAATTTTCGATTGCGGCGATATAGGTTGCCCGGATCTTCAACTCGCGCTGCACATCCAGCAAGGACTTGCCCAAGGTGGCACGCTCCCCCCGCATCAGGTCGCCAAGGCGCAACTCGAAGTCGTCAAAGCCCCTTGGCTTATCCGATTCAACCATCGGTGTGCGGATATTCCGCCCGATCATGCGCCTTGTCCCATCTCTGCCCCAGAGCTCTTTAAGAGTCGCCTCGTTGGACGACTCGCTTAAAGTTGTATTTCTCAAAGGATATCAGATGGCAAGCCTTTTTGGGGATAAAGTTTCCATTCAGCGTAATCTCGCGCAGGCGTTAGCCCATTTCATATGCGCGGTCGTCCTGCGATCAACCCTTGGGTAATTCTATCCATTCGTAATTCGCCTTTAATGTGCAAAGCGGGCAGGGCACACCCGAGCAGGTCTTTAAGAGGCGGGACCCACCTCAAGCACCACCACACAAGGCGGCGTGCCGGGGTGGCGCTTTGCGTTACACGCGTCAATCGTGGCTTTGCCGGCCGAGGCGGCATCGGGGAAGTCGCTTAACGCAACAGCACTCGCGGAGGGTGCACCGTCTTGCAGGAACCCGTCTGCGGGTGCCAAGGCCAGGGCTGCGAAGTGGGTGGCGTCTTTTGACGGCAAGAACACGCTGAGCGCGTCGCGGTTGGTGGCAACAAGCCGCAGGGTGCGGAGTTCTTCGTCTTTCAGGAAAGCAAAAAGGTGCAAGGTCACTTGGCTTGCATCCAAAACGCTGACCTCAACCGGCACATCCTGCGCGAAGGCTGTCGCCCCCAACAAAGCCGCCGTCAAAGCCCATCCCAACCGCGTCATCATCGCTGCCATCCTTGTCTCTTCGCATCGTCCTGCAGGTTTTACCGCACAAATCGGCGTCTGGACAGTCCCTGCGCGCCTGTTAGGGTTCGCCAGACGCTCCAAGCAAAAGAGAGAGACATGCCGACTGCCCCCCGCCTTGACGCCGTTCTGGCCCGCATCGACACTGATTTGCCCCATGCGATTGCGCGCTTGATCGACCTGTTGCGCATTCCGTCGATTTCCACCGATCCGGCCTATAGGCCCGATTGCGTGCGGGCGGCGGATTGGCTGGTGCAGGATTTGGCGCAGATGGGCTTTGCGGCCTCTGCCCGCGCGACGGCGGGTCATCCGATGGTGGTGGCGCATGGCGGCACCGGATCGGGGCCGCATCTGCTGTTTTATGGCCATTACGATGTGCAACCGGTAGACCCTATGGCGCTGTGGACGCGCGATCCCTTTGATCCGGCGATCGAGGAAACGCCCAAGGGCCAAGTGCTGCGCGGGCGGGGCACATCCGATGACAAGGGCCAGCTTATGACCTTTATCGAAGCCTGCCGCGCGTGGAAGGCGGTGCACGGCACCCTGCCCGGCAAGCTGACGATCTTTCTGGAAGGCGAGGAAGAATCAGGCTCGCCGTCCCTTATTCCCTTCCTTAAAGCCAATGCGCCCGAACTTCGCGCCGATGTGGCGCTGATCTGTGACACGGGCATGTTTGAAGGGCGCACCCCCGCCATCACCACCATGCTGCGCGGGCTTTTGGGCGAGGAATTCACGATTCGCGCCGCGACCCGTGATTTGCACTCGGGCATGTATGGCGGGCTGGCGCAAAATCCGATCCATATCCTCACCCGCATTCTGGCCCGCCTGCATGACGGCGAAGGCCATGTCACCGTGCCGGGGTTTTATGACGGGGTGGGCGAGTTGTCCGATGATTTGCGGTCGCAATGGCAAAACCTTGCCTTTGACCATGCGCGGTTCTTGGGCGATGTGGGCCTGTCAGTACCCGCAGGCGAACAAGACCGCACACCCTTGGAAAAGCTGTGGTCGCGGCCCACGGCCGAGGTGAACGGCATCTGGGGCGGCTATACCGGCGACGGGTTCAAGACCGTGTTGCCGGCCGAGGCCCATGCCAAGGTCAGCTTCCGCCTTGTGGGCGAGCAAGACCCGCACCAACTGCGCCAAGCCTTCCGCGCTTGGGTGCAAGCGCAACTGCCTGCCGATTGCACGGTGGATTGGAAGGGCCACGGCAATTCCCCCGCCTCTGTCATGCAAATCACCCATCCTGCCTTTGGTGCCGCCCGTCAGGCGCTGACCGACGAATGGGGCATCTCGGCGGCCTTTGTGGGCGCGGGCGGATCGATTCCCGTGGCGGGATACTTTAAGACCTATCTGGGGATGGACGCGATCTTGATGGGCTTTGCCAAGGATGACGACCAAATCCACGCGCCCAACGAAAAATACGATGTTGCCAGCTTTCACAAAGGCATCCGCGCTTGGGCACGGCTGCTGGAGAAACTGGCATGATCCGCGATGCGACCCCGTCTGATCGCACCGCTTGGGAGGGTCTGTGGCAAGGCTATCTGAACTATTACCAACACCCGCTAGACCCCGCCATCACCGCCCATACATGGGCCCGCCTGATGGACCCTGCCAGCCCCCTAAAGCTGCGGCTGGCAGCGGTGGACGGCGTGGTCTTGGGCTTTGCCTTGCATAACCATCACCCCTCTAGCTGGGTGATGGGCGAGGATTGCTATCTTGAGGATCTGTTCGTCGCCCCCGCCGCCCGTGGCCAAGGCTTGGGCCGCGCGCTGATCGCCGATCTGCAAACGCTGGCCCGCGCGCGCGGCTGGCACCGGCTGTATTGGCACACCGATCAAGAGAATGCTGCGGCGCGAAAGCTGTATGACAGCTTTGTGCTGGCAGACGGCCATATCCGCTACCGTCTGACGCTGTAAACGCAAACGGGGGCCCGAAGGCCCCCGCCTAACCCGCTGGGAGGGCGGTTGTTATTCGGCTTTAACAGCCGAAGCTTCGTTCACTTTGCCCTTGGCTTCCCAAGAGATGACGACCTTTTCGCCAACTTTCAGCTCTGCCAGTTTAAAGCCGGCGGGCAGATGGTAGGTGGTGCCATCTTCCAAAGTGACGGTCATGGCTTTTTCGTCAATGGCTTTGATAGCGCCCTTGGTTTCGCTGGCAGCGGCAAAGGCCACGGCGCCAAAGGACATGGAAGCAACCAGAACGAGCGGGATGAGTTTCGAACGCATAAGCGTGGCTCCAGATGGTGGGTGGCCCCAAGGGGCGCATTCCCAATCGATATGCAAGGCACTCCGGGTCTGTCGTGTCGGCGGTTTTTGCGAACCGCCCGGCTGGCTCTGTCCTCGCAAGAAAAGGGATATCGCAGCCCATGGTTCGGAGAAAGGGGGTCTCACAGCGAGGTGACGCCCCGTGTAAAATCGTGCTTCACCAATGCGTTACCGAAAAAAACGCGTGACTGAAAAACCTGCGCCCAAAGGCGAAACGCCCCCCGTTGCCGGAGGGCGTTTTCACTTTGGCAAATGGCGCGGTGGACGGGGCTCGAACCCGCGACCCCCGGCGTGACAGGCCGGTACTCTAACCAACTGAGCTACCACCGCACATTCGCAGTCCCCTTGCGGGGTCTTTTACGTTCAGGGCGGGCAGGGATGGCTGGCGCGGTGGACGGGGCTCGAACCCGCGACCCCCGGCGTGACAGGCCGGTACTC
>JBAXLX010000084.1:0-11153 GCA_037134595.1 Pseudomonadota bacterium | reverse complement strand
CGATGCGGGCGGAGAGGCTTTGGCCTATGCGCTGATGGTTCTGGCCCGTGAAGGTGCCGCCGCGATGGGCGATCTGCGCTACTATGCCGATGTGAAAGGCGACGCCTTTGCTACGCCCACGTCTATGGCCCAACTGGGTGCTGCCTTGGCCAGCTACGGCGACCAACCCCGCGCTGACCGGATGTTTACCAAAGCCGTTGCCCTGCTCGACAGCCTGCCCCCCAGCGAAGACCAAATCCTGCGCGCCGATTACGGCACGCCTTTGCGCGATGCGGCGGCGGTGTTGGCTTTGGGGGTAGAGGCAGGGTCAAACGCCATCGACCGTGATGCGCTGATCAGCCGGATTGCCACAGACGGCGTGCTGTCGACGCAAGAAGCGACATGGTCGCTGCTGGCGACCCATGCGCTGTTAGACAGCGCAGACGAGTCGGGCATCAGCTTTGACGGCCAACCCGCAACCGGCCCCTTGGTCAAGGTGCTGGACGCCACCCAGACCGATCCGGTCGTGGTCACGAATGCGGGCGAAGACACCAGCATCACCCTGACCACCTTGGGCGTGCCCACCGATCCGGTGACGGCGGGCGGCAATGGCTATGCCATCACCCGCAGCCTTAACACCCTCGACGGTAAGCCTGCCCAGTGGGAGGGGGCAACCGTGGGCCAAAGGTTTTTGGTCGTGCTGGAAGTCACCCCCTATGGCCGTGGCGAAGCGCGCCTGATGGTCACCGACCCGCTGCCCGCAGGCTATGAGATTGACAACCCCAACCTCATGCTCGCAGGCGCAGTTCCCGCCCTTGATTTCCTGACCCTGACGACCGAGGCGACTCATGCCGAATTCCGCCAAGACCGCTTTGTCGCGGCGGTAGACCGCAGGGATAACGGCGCCTTTCGCTTGGCCTATATCGTTCGGGCGGTGTCGCCGGGCACCTATCATCAAGCGGCCGCCTCGGTTGAGGATATGTACCGCCCCGACCTGACCGCGCATACCGACTCGGGTAGTGTCACTGTGGCACCCTGATGCGGGCAAGGGGGGTTCTGGGGCTGGCGGCGGGCCTATGGCTTGCCGCATTTGCCCGCGACGGGGTGGACCGATGGATTGATGCCACGGTTTTGCCGCCCTTAACCCCCGCGGTCAGCCAAGAGGTGCTGGACCGCAACGCTACCTTGCTGCGCGCCTATACGGTGGAAGACGGGCGCTGGCGCTTGGGGGTGGCGGGCGGGCAGGTGGACCCCTTCTTTGTCAGCCTGCTGTTGGATTATGAAGACAAGCGCTTTTACCAGCACGGCGGGGTTGATCCGCAAGCCTTGCTGCGCGCACTGGGGCAAGCGGTGTGGAACGGGCAGGTTGTCTCGGGCGGATCAACGCTGACCATGCAGGTGGCGCGGTTGTTGGAAGGGTCTGGCACGGGGCGGGTGGCAGGCAAGCTGCGGCAGATCCGGCTGGCCTTGGCCTTGGAACGGCACCTGAGCAAGGACCAGATCTTGCAGCTTTACCTGCTGCTGGCCCCCTACGGCGGCAATGTCGAAGGCATTCGCGCGGCATCCTTGGCCTATTTCGGCAAAGAACCCCGCCGCCTGACTCCGGCAGAGGCGGCGCTGCTGGTCGCCCTTCCCCAAAGCCCCGAAACCCGCAGGCCCGATCGCAGCGATGTTGCCAAAGCCGCCCGTGACCGCGTGCTAGAGCGCGCCCGCTCTGACGGTTTGATCGACGCCGATCAGGCCCAAGCGGCAGAGCGCGAGGCGGTGCCGACCCGCCGCGCCGCCTTTCCCGCCTTGGCCCCGCATCTGTCAGACCGGGTTCTGGCCGAAGAACCGCAGACCAATCGTCATATCACCACGCTGGACAAGGGCCTGCAAACCGCGCTGGAACAACTGGCGGCTTTGGCGGTGCAGGGCATGGGTCAGCGTCTGCAGGTGGCGATTGTGGTGGCCGATCATGAAACGGGTGAGGTCTTAGCCTCGGTCGGGTCGGCGGGGTATCAGGGGGGGGAACGGCTGGGTTTTGTCGATATGACAACGGCGCTGCGCTCTCCGGGATCGACGCTGAAGCCGCTGATCTACGGGCTGGCCTTTGATGAAGGGCTGGCCCATCCCGAAACGCTGATCGACGACCGGCCGACCGATTTCAACGGCTACCGCCCGCAGAACTTTGACCGCCAGTTTCGCGGCACGCTGCGCGTGCGGGATGCGCTGCAACTGTCGCTGAACATTCCGGCGGTGGCGCTGACCGATGCGCTGGGGCCAGCCAAGCTGCTGCAGGCGATGGACCGCGCGCAGATGAAAACCGCGTTGCCCATCGGTCAACCGGGGTTGGCCGTGGCGCTGGGCGGAATTGGCGTGACGCTAGAGGATATGGTGCAGCTTTACGCCGCCATTGGCCGCGGTGGGGTGGTGCGGCCGCTGACGCATCACTTGGATGCGTCCAAAGCCGAAGGTCAGCGGGTGATGACCCGAGTGGCGGCTTGGGAGGTGGGCGATATTCTGGCAGGGCTTGCCCCGCCGCCCGGCGCGCCGTCGAACCGGCTGGCCTATAAGACCGGCACCTCTTACGGGCACCGCGATGCTTGGGCGATCGGGTTTGACGGCAAGCATGTCATCGGCGTCTGGATGGGGCGGGCGGACGGTACGCCGGTGCCGGGGGCCTTTGGCGCTGATCTGGCAGCGCCTGTGCTGTTTGAAGCCTTCGCCCGCCTGAAACCCGCGCTTGACCCGCAACCTGCCCCGCCGCCAGACACGCTGATGCTGGCCAATGCGCAACTGCCCCAACCCTTGCGGCACTTCCGCAGCCGGCAAGCGGCCTTTGCCGTTGATGCGACTGCGCCAGAGGTGGCCTTTCCCCCCGACGGGGCCGAGGTGGAACTGTTGCCCGCAGGGCTGATGGTGCAAGTCTCGGGCGGCACGGCCCCGTTCACATGGCTGGCCGATGGTGCCCCCGTCATGACCGCGCAGGCCGAGGCCACCGCCATGCTGCCCGCCCTTGGGCGCGGCTTTGTCACCTTGTCGGTGATTGATGCCGAAGGGCGTTCCGCCCGCACCCGCGTGCGGCTGCGCTAAGGCGCGGTTGACCTTGACCCGCAGGGCGGATAGCCCGTGGGGGCGATATTTCAGGATGGTTCCCATGCCCGCAGCGCCCAAGACGATCCTGTTCCTGTCGGGGCTTTTGACCTTGTTTATCGTGGGCGCAGGCTCGGCCATTCTGGGGCCTGCGGTGCCGGTTTATGAGCAGATGTTCCACATTGGCACGGCGACCTCGGGTCTGTTGGTGTCTACCTTGTGGGTTGGCTGTCTTGCGGGCGTTTTGGCGATGTATTTCAGGGGTGCCCAGATCGAACCGCGCCCGCCCTTGCTGTTGGTGGGGGTGGGGGCGCTGCTTTTGGCCTTGGCACCGGCCTTTTGGGTGGCGCTGTTGGGCGCGTTGATCTTCGGGATCGGCTACGGGGCGATTGCGGCGCTGTTCAATGCGCGGGTTTTGCATGCCTTCGGGGCGCAGGGTGCGGCGCGGATCGGGATGCTGAATGCGCTGTATTCCTTTGGCGCGATTGTGGCACCTTACGGCTTTACGCTGCTGGGCGCGAGTCTGACGCCGGTGTTTTTGACCATGGCGGCGCTGTCGGCGATGGCTTGGGCCTTGTCGGGATCGGTCGGCCTGACAGGATTGCCGCAACACGCCACAGGGCGCGGGTTCAAACTGCATCTGCCGATCTTGGGCTTGGCGCTTCTTTCGATCGGGATCGAGGCAAGCTTGGTCGGCCTTGGCCCCACCGCCCTGATCCGCGCGGGGCTAAGCGCGCCGCGCGCGGCAGAGTTGTTGTCGCTGTTTTTTGTCGCGGCTTTGGCGGCGCGGATTGTGCTGGTGCTGGTCGCGCACCGCTTTGCCGATTTCGGGATTTTGGTCTTTGCGATGGGCTGGGCCACGCTGTGCGCGCTGGGGGCGGCCTTGGTCAGCCCCGTGCTGTTCTTTGCGCCCTTGGGCATTTCGGCGGGGCTGTTCTTTCAGGGCGAATATGTCACGGCCACGCGCAAGATGGGGGCGGACCCGCGGGTGTCGCCGGTGATCCTTGCGGTGGGGCTGGTGGGGGCGATTGTCTCGCCGCTGTTTTACACGCAGTTCATGGATGCTTTGGGCAGCCATGGCTTTTTCTGGCTGGTGGCGGGGGTGGCAGGGCTGGCCACGGTGTTCAGCGCCCTGTCTTACCGCGCGATGATGCGCTGATCAGGCAGGGGTCAGCGCCACACGCCCCGCATCGGTCAAAAGAAAAGCCCGCCGCCCTTCGATCACGGCGGCAGAGAGCGGGCCGCCGTAGGCCGCACTGCTGTCAAGGTTCAGGCGGTTGCCGTAATGGGTGGCATGGTCAAGGGCGGTGTGGCCATGCACCACCAAGGCGCCGTGGTCGCGCGTGTCTTCGAGAAACTCTTTGCGGATCCAGACCAGATCGTCTTCAGCTTGATCTTTCAACGCGGTGCCCGGACGGATGCCGGCATGCACAAAGATCGCATCTTGCGCCGCATAACTTGTGGGGCGGCTTTCCACAAAGCGGCGGTGATCGGCGGGCACGGCGGTCAAAGCGTCTTTATGCACCGGCGCTATTGGCCTGTCGCCCGGGCTGTGCACGCCGTAAGAGGCCAGCGTTGCAGCCCCGCCCAGCTTGGGATGCAGCCATGAATGTTCCGGCTTTAACCCCGGATCGCGCCACGCGGGATCGGTTAAAAACCCCGCAAACAGCCTGTCGTGATTGCCCTTCAGCACAACCCAATCGCGCCCTGCGGCGACACCGTCCATCAGATACTGCACCACACCCCGACTATCAGGCCCCCGATCGACCAGATCGCCCAGATGCACGATCTGACCGTGCCCATGCCGTGCCATATCCACCGCAATCCGGTGGTGGGCGGATTTGAGCAGGTCAAGATGGCCGTGAATGTCGCCTATGGCATAGATATGCATGGATCACCTTGGGCTACGCCCGACACCGGAAAAGCGGGGGCGCTGCCCCCGCACCCCCGGGATATTTGGGCAAGTATGAAAGGGGAAGGGTCAGGCGAATTCCAGCGCTTTGACTTGCGAGAACATGCCTGTCGATTCCAATGTGTTGACGACCTTGGGGTCGATGGGCTGGTCAAGATACAAGATCGCTATAGCATCTTGGCCCACGCCAGAGCGACCGAGGGTGAAGTTCGCGATGTTGACGTTGTTTTTGCCCATCGTCATGCCCAAAAGACCAATGATACCCGGCACATCCTCGTTCGTCGTGTAAAGCATGTGCTGGCCGATTTCGGCATCAATATTGATGCCTTTGATCTGGATGAAGCGCGGTTTGCCATCGCTAAAGCAGGTCCCCGCCACCGAGCGTTCGCGTTTGTCGGTGACCATGGTGACCTTGATATAGGCGTCAAAGGTGCCGGATTTGTCTTGGCGCGTGGTCGAGATTTGGATGCCGCGTTCCTTGGCCACGATGGGGGCCGAGACAAGGTTGACATCGGGGTTGGCGGTTTTCATCACCCCCGCGATCACCGCTTGGTTCAGGGCTGCCAAGTTCATGGCCGCGACTTTGCCGTCATACAGGATGTTGATGGCGCGGATCGGCTCGTCGGTCATCTGGCCGATGAAGCCGCCCAAATGGCTGGCAAGCTTGATCCACGGCCCCATCACCGCCGCCTCCTCGGCCGAGACATTGGGCATGTTGAGCGCGTTTTGCACAGCGCCTGACAGAAGGTAATCGGCCATCTGTTCGGCCACTTGCAGGGCAACGTTTTCTTGCGCTTCGGTGGTGGCAGCGCCCAAGTGCGGGGTGCAGACCACGTTGGTCCTGCCAAACAGCGGGTTTTGGGTGGCGGGTTCCACCTCGAACACGTCTAGGGCTGCGCCTGCCACATGGCCCGACGCCAGCGCATCGACCAAGGCCGCTTCGTCGATCAACCCGCCACGCGCGCAGTTGATGATGCGCACGCCTTTTTTGGTTTTGGCCAAAGCGTCCCGCGACAGGATGTTTTTGGTCTTGTCGGTCAAGGGCACATGCAGCGTGATGAAATCGGCGCGGGCGAGAAGATCGTCAAGGTCCACCTTGGTGACGCCAAGGCTTTTGGCGCGTTCGTCCGACAGGAAGGGATCATAGGCCAGAACCTTCATCTTCAGCCCCACCGCACGGTCGCACACTATGCCGCCGATATTGCCAGCGCCAATCACGCCAAGGGTTTTGTTGAACAATTCCACCCCCATAAACCGCGACTTTTCCCATAAGCCCGCTTGGGTTGAGGCGTTGGCCTCGGGGATCTG
Source organism: Pseudomonadota bacterium (assembly GCA_037134595.1). Classification (GTDB taxonomy): domain Bacteria; phylum Pseudomonadota; class Alphaproteobacteria; order Rhodobacterales; family Rhodobacteraceae; genus Stagnihabitans. The sequence continues at coordinate 4,879 of JBAXLX010000084.1, read as the reverse complement.
GCGGGCGACGGCGAACATCATGGCGATGGCGTGTTCGGCGGTGGTGATGGAATTGCCAAAGGGCGTGTTCATCACGATCACCCCCTTTTTAGAGGCGGCGGGGATGTCGACATTGTCCACCCCAATCCCCGCACGGCCCACGACCTTTAGCTTGGTGGCGGCTGCCAGCAGCTTTTCGGTGACCTTGGTGGCAGAGCGGATGGCAAGGCCGTCATATTGGCCGATCACCTCGGCCAGTTTGTCTTTATCCTTGCCCAAGGCGGGCAGGTAATCGACCTCGACCCCTCGGTCGCGCAAGATTTGTACTGCGGTTTCAGAGAGTTCATCAGAGACAAGAACGCGGGGGGCCATTGGGGGCTCCTATAATGGGGGGGCGGAACGGCGCGCCGGGGTGGCGCTGCCGGGGGACTTATTGCGCGGCGATTTCGGCCTGAAAGGCATAGGCGATCCAAGGCAGCAGGGCTTGCACATCGGATGTTTCCACCGTCGATCCGCACCAGATGCGCAGGCCGGGGGGGGCATCGCGGTAAGCGCCCATATCAAAGCCAGCGCCTGCCTTTTCGATGCGCTTGGCCACGGCTTTGGCAAAGGCGGCACCGTCTTTGATACGCGGATCGGTGAATTTCAAACACACCGAGGTGGTGGAGGCGGTTGCAGGCACCTCGGCCAGATTGGCGATCCACGGGTTGGCGGCGCAGAACTCCCACACGGTTTGCGCATTGGCGCTGGCGCGTGCGATCAATCCGGCCAGACCGCCCACCGACTGCGCCCATTTCAGCGCCACAAGGTAATCTTCCACCGCCAGCATCGAGGGGGTGTTGATCGTCTCGCCGCTGAAAATTCCCTCGATCAGTTTGCCCTTGGCGGTCAGGCGGAAGATCTTGGGCAGGGGCCACGCGGGGGTATAGCTTTCCAGCCGCTCGACAGCACGGGGCGACAGGATCAGCATGCCATGCGCGCCTTCCCCGCCCAGCACTTTTTGCCACGAAAAGGTGGTGACATCCAGCTTGTCCCACGGCAAATCCATCGCAAAGGCGGCCGAGGTTGCATCGCAAATCGTCAGCCCCGCACGGGTGGCGGGGATGCCGTCACCATTGGGCAAACGACAGCCGGATGTCGTGCCGTTCCATGTAAACACCACATCGCTGTCAAAATCGACAGTGGCGAAATCAACGATCTGGCCATAGGGCGCGATCTTGACCTTGGCGTCGAGCTTAAGCTGCTTGACGACATCGCTGACCCAGCCTTCGCCAAAGCTTTCCCATGCCAGCATTTCCACCGGACGGGCGCCCAACAGCGACCACATCGCCATTTCCACAGCGCCGGTGTCTGATGCGGGCACGATGCCAATGCGGTAATCGGCGGGCACGCCCAAAATCTGACGGGTCACATCAATCGCCTCGGCCAGTTTGGCTTTGCCAATCGCCGCGCGGTGCGAGCGGCCAAGCGGCGCGTCAGACAGCATCGAAAGCGAAAAGCCGGGGATCTTGGCGCAAGGGCCAGACGAAAAGCGCGGGTTTGCCGGCCGCGCGGCCGGGGTCTGCAGATCAGACATGGTATCCTTCCAGATAAATGCCCCCCGGTGGGGAGGGGTGTCCCGTTGACCGAGTTACGGGGCTGGAGTGTCTGGCGCAAGCCGCAAGATCGGCGTAAAGCGCCCCATCTGCATGAAAATGCGACCCCGCCCTTCACTATCGGAAACTTGCCCATGTATGTCGTGACCCTGCTGACCCATCCCGACCATCCTGTGCTAGAGCGTGTCACGGTGGAATCCTTGCGCAATGCGTGGGGCGGCGGCGATGCGGTCTGGCTTGATCCGGGGGTGGCGGCAGAGTATCCCGTCAAAGCCCTTCCCGCCAACCAATGGCAGGTCTGGGAGGGGCTGCAGACCCTGCGCGTCGATCTGATTGTGCTGCCCGCCGAGGGGCGCAAAAAGCGCGTGCTGTTGGCAGATATGGATTCGACGATGATCGCGCAAGAATGCATCGACGAGCTGGCGGATGAGGCGGGGGTGGGCGCACGGGTGGCCAGCATCACCGCGCGCGCGATGAATGGCGAGCTGGATTTTGAAGCGGCGCTGACCGAACGGGTTGGCCTGCTGAAAGGTTTGCCCGCGCAGGTCATCGACCACGTGATCCGCGACCGCATCACGCTGATGTCGGGCGGTCAGGCTTTGCTGGCCACGATGAAGGCGCAGGGGGCCTATTGTGCCTTGGTGTCGGGCGGGTTCACGGCTTTTACCGCCAAGATCGCGGCGGTGTTGGGGTTTGATGAACACCGCGCCAATACGCTTTTGGTGCAAGACGGTGTGCTGACCGGACAGGTAGAGCCACCGATTTTGGGCAAACAGGCCAAGGTTGACGCTTTGCAGCAAATCACCGCGCGTTTGGGGATTACCCCCGCGCAAGTCTTGGCCGTGGGCGACGGCGCGAATGATCTGGGGATGTTGGGGCTGGCGGGCACAGGTGTTGCGCTGCATGCCAAGCCTGCGGTGGCAGCCCAGTGTCAGGTGCGGGTGAACCACGGCGATTTGACAGCGCTGCTGTATCTGCAAGGCTATCACCGCGAAGAGTTCGCGTCATGATCCGCCCTGCCGTGCCCGACGATGTGCCCCAGATGACGGCGCTGTTGAACCAGATCATCGCAATGGGCGGCACCACCGCCCATCAAGAGCCTTTCTCGCCAGAAGAGTTTCGCAGCCATTACCTTGACGGGCCTGACGCTCTTTGTTGCCATGTGGCACAAGCTGCGGGGCAGGTCGTGGGGTTTCAGGCTTTGGGGACCTATCCCGCTTTGCCTTTGGGGTGGCTGGACATTGGCACCTTCGTTGGCATCGCAGCGCGAGGGGCCGGCGTGGGGGCTGCGCTGTTTGCCGTGACCAAAGCCGCAGCTTTGGCCAAGGGCCAAGTGATCAACGCCACAATTCGGGCCGATAATGCGGCGGGTTTGGCCTATTACAGCGCGATGGGGTTTCAAGATTACGCGCTTGACCCCGCCTATCGTTTGAAAGACGGGCGCATGGTCGGCCGCGTGTCAAAAAGGTACGACCTTGTTTGAAATCGCCCCCCATCTTGCGCTTATCCTGATCGCCGTCGCCTTTCTGGCGGGCTTTGTCGATGCCATTGCGGGCGGCGGCGGGCTGCTCTGTGTGCCCGCCTTGCTGCTGTGTGGCGCATCGCCGTTGCAGGCATTGGCCACCAACAAGGTGCAAGGCATGGTCGGGTCGGGCACGGCTTTGGTCAACTATGCGCTGGCAGGGCAGATCAAGCCGCGCGGGCATTTGGGCATGGCGTGTATGAGCCTTGTCTTTGGCGCGGGCGGGTCGCTGGTTGCGGGGGCCATGCCTGCCGGGCTGCTGCGGATGATCATGCCACCGGTCTTGATCGCCATTGCGCTGTTTTTTGCGCTAAAACCGGGGCTGGATGATCTTCCCCGTCCGGCACGGCTGTCGGCCAAGACTTTTGGCTTGGTCATTGTGCCTTTGATTGCGGGCTATGACGGGTTTTTTGGGCCGGGCACGGGGTCGTTCTTTATGATGGCTTTGGTGATGCTGACGGGCCTTGGCGTGTTGCAGGCAACCGCGCAGACCAAGATGTTGAACTTTGCCTCGAACGTCGGGTCTTTCATGGTGTTCTCGCTGTCAGGCGCCACGTGGTGGTGGGTGGGCGGTGGTATGGCTTTGGCGCAAGTGGCGGGGGCCACTTTGGGCGCGCGCCTGGCCGTTAGGGTGGGGGCGCGGTTGATCAAGCCTTTGCTGGTGCTAACCTCGTCGGGCATGGCGGTGCGTTTGCTGTGGCAGGCTTGGGGCTAGGGGGCTTTTCGCGCCGCACGGGCTTTGCTACACGGCCCCATGCGCGAAACTCTGACCGATATTCTTGACCACCGCGTCGCCTCTGGTGCGCTGCAAGCTGACCCGCAGCAGCGGGCGGTGGCGGCTTTGCTGGAACCGCTACGCTTTTGGCTGGAAACGCAGGCTGAGCGTCGCCCTGGGTTGCTTAAGGGCTTGCTGGGCAAGGCCCCAGTTGCGCCCAAGGGCTTGTATCTTTGGGGCGGGGTTGGGCGCGGCAAATCCATGCTGATGGACCTGTTCGTCGAGGCAACCGCCACCCCACGCAAGCGCCGTGTGCATTTTCATGCCTTTATGCAAGAGGCGCACCACGCCATGCACGCCGCGCGCCAAAAGGGTATCGCCGATGCGCTGGCCCCCTTTGCCACCCAGATCATCGCGGATGTGCGGCTGTTGGCCTTTGATGAAATGCAAATCAACGACATCACCGATGCGATGATCGTGGGGCGGTTGTTCGAGCTGCTTTTGGCGGGGGGCGTGGTGATCGTGACCACCTCGAACCGCCCGCCAGAGGATTTGTACAAGAACGGCCTGAACCGCGCCTTGTTCTTGCCCTTTATCGACCTGATCCGCGACAGGTTTGTGGTGCATGCCCTGCAAAGCCCGTCCGATTATCGCCAACACCGGCTAGAGGGCGCGCAGGTCTACTTTCACCCCGCAGGCAAAGCGGGGCCTGCGATGGATGCGCTGTGGCAAGACTTGGTGGCGGGGGCGGCGGTGGGGCCTTTGCATCTGACGGTCAACGGGCGGCAGATTGAACTGCCGCTGTACGCCAATGGCGTGGCGCGCATGACGTTTTGGGATCTGTGCGCCCGCCCGATGGGCCCTGCGGATTATCTGGCCATTGCACAGGCGGTGCGGGTCTTGATCGTCGAAGGCATCCCGCAGCTGTCGTCCTCCAACTACAACGAGGCCAAGCGCTTTGTGACCCTGATCGACGCTTTGTACGAGGCGAAGGTGCGCCTGATCTGCTCTGCCGCCGACACGCCGGAACGGCTGTATATCGAAGGCGAGGGGTCTTTCGAATTTGCC
>JBAXLX010000083.1:0-11250 GCA_037134595.1 Pseudomonadota bacterium | reverse complement strand
ATCAGCCTAGAGCGCGGTAATCAGGTGGTGGTTTTGAACCCTGACCTGACGGTCAACACCAAGATCGACACCTCGCGCCGTCCGCGCGATATGCATTTCAACAAAGATCACACTTTGCTTTATGTGGCCTGCGGCGACGACGACACGATCGATGTGATAGATGTCGCCACTTTGACAGATATTGACGCCATCCCCACCGGCCCCAGCCCCGAAATGTTTCAGTTCAGCCCCGATGAAAGCCAAATCTTCGTCTCGAACGAAGAGGATTCGGTGATGGAAGTGATCGACATAGCGACCAAAACCGTGGTCACCCGCGTGCCAACAGGGGCCGAGCCTGAGGGTGTGATCAATTCGGTCGATGGCAAGTACATCTTTGTCACCTCCGAAGTGGCCGACATGGTCCATGTGATCGATCGCAGCAAAGCCGCGGTCGTGAAGAACATCATCGTTGGAACACGGCCGCGACGTTTTGTGGCGACACCGGATGGCAGCGAGCTTTGGGTGAGCGACGAGTTAAGCTCGGAAATCCATGTGATTGATATCGCTACCCTGACGATCAAAGATGACCTGACCTTCGTCCCCCCCGGCTTTCGCGCCCAAGATGTGACGCCGGTGGGCATGACCATCACCAAAGACGGATCAAAGGTGCTGATCACGCTGGGGCGGGCGAACACTCTGGCGATCGTTGATGCCAAGACGCGGCAAGTGGTGCAATATGTTCTGGTCGGCAGTCGGGCGTGGGATGTGGATTTGGCCCGCGATGAAAAGACCGCCTATGTGACGAACGGCTTGTCAGACGACATCACCGTGGTTGATATGCAATCCATGACCCCGATTGTCTCTTTGCCCGTGGGCCGCACGCCACATTCCATCAGGGTGGATGATTAGAATGCGCCTGCGCTATCTTTTGCCTTTCGTGGCCGTTCTTGCGTTTCCGGCACTGGGCGATGTCTTGAGGATCGGACACCTCAGCCTGCTCAAAGACCCGCGCTATGGGCAAGATTGGGGCTATGCGCGCCTGATCACGCCGCCGCCGGTGATCACGGCAGATGCGGCGCGCATGGCGGTCACGGATTTGCAGTTCACCACCGATGCCGTGGGGTTGAGTGTGACGTTGGATACCCAAGCCGTCGGCCACGCCGATCTTGTGACCACGGCCCAAAAGATGGTGGCTGCGGGCGATGATTATCTGGTGCTGGACCTGCCCGCTGATCAGGTGAAGGCCGTGGCAGATGCCTTGCGCGATCAACCGGTCCTGCTGGTCAATGCAACCGCCCCCGAAGACAGCCTGCGCACCGCGTGCTACCCGAACATGCTACATTCCGGCCCCTCGCGCCGGCAAGAGATGGATGCCTTTGCCCAATATCTGCGGTCGATGAACTGGACCAATGTACTTGTCTTAGTGGGCGAACATCCCGACGATGCCGGTCTTGCCGATGCCTTTGCGGCCTCTGCCGAACGCCTTCGCCTGACGATCGTTGACCGCCGTCCCTTTACGCTGGCAAATGACCCGCAAAACCGCGAGGGCAACAATATTCGCCTTTTGACCGGCGACACAGATTACGACGTGGTCTTTGTCGCAGACACGCGCGGCGAATTTGGTCGGTATATCCCCTATGCCACCTTGATGCCGCGTCCGGTCATCGGATCCATTGGCTTGGTGGCCGCCCCTTGGCATTGGGCCTACGAACGCGATGGGGCGACGCAGGTGTCCTCGCGGTTCGACAAACTGACGGGGCGCAAGATCCAGCCTGCCGATTGGGATGTGTGGATCGCTGTCAAATCGATCATCACCTCGGTTATGAAAGTGCCGCAGCCCTATCCGCCTTTGGTGCGGGCCTTTATGACCTCGGACAAGTTGAAGCTTGACGGATCAAAGGGCGTGACGCTGAATTACCGCGCATGGGATGGCCAGTTGCGCCAGCCGATCTTGTTGGGCACCAGCGACGCTGTGATCGTCGTTGCCCCTGTTCAAGGGTTCAGTCACCAAACCAATACCCTAGACACCTTGGGAACCGATGAGGCAGAATTCGCGTGCGATTAAAGTTCAAAAACCTTGCACTTGGCCTATGGGTGGTGACCGAGCGTGAAATCGCGAAGTTTATCCGCCAGCGCGAAAGGCTGGTGTCCGCCCTTGTGCGCCCGTCGCTTTGGCTGATCGTGTTTGCTTCGGGGTTGCATGACTTGCTGGGCGTTTCGATCATCGCCCCCTATCGCAGTTATACGCCCTATCAGGAATACATCCTGCCCGGCCTTTTGGGCATGGTGGTTTTGTTTCAGGCGATGCAATCGGCCCTGTCGCTGGTCTATGACAAGGAATCCGGGGTTATGCGCGTGATGCTGGTCACGCCTTTGCCACGGTCTTTCCTGCTCTTTGCCAAGATCCTGGCAGCCACCGTTTTGGGCTTGGTGCAATGCGCTGCCTTTTTGGCGGTGGCTGCGGTATTTGGCATTCATCTGCCTTGGGCAACGATTGGCTTGATTATCCCCATGCTGTTGATCAGCGGCCTCATGCTTGGGGCGATTGGCTTGGTGGTGTCGGTCTACACCCGCCAGATCGAAAACTTCGCGGGCATGATGAACTTTGTGATCTTTCCGATGTTCTTCTTGTCCTCTGCCCTTTACCCGCTTTGGAAACTGCGCGAGGCGGGGGCCAAGTCGATTTACTGGCTGGCACTTTGCAATCCTTTTACCCACGCTGTCGAACTGATCCGCTTTGCAGCTTATGGCCAGTTCAACGCTGTCAGTTGTGCGGTGGTCATGGGAACTGGACTTGTGGCCTTTGCGCTGGCGGCGCGCGGATATAACCCGTTGATCGGCACAATCGGGCAAATCAAGCGCGATTAACCTTTGTCGCGCTTTTGCCTGTGCGTCAGGATGGGCAGCATCAGGCTGAGCAAGCCAAACAACAGCACCCCCGCCAGCAAGGCCCCGATCACCCCGCGCGACCAGCGCAGCGCTTCGACATCAGCCCCAAACCAACCGCGATCGCCCCACAGCAAAACCCGCCCACGCTGGCCATCGCCAGCACCCAGTTTGACCTGTCTGCCCATATCGACACCGACCGATGTGGCATCCATCCAAACGGTGATCTGGTGGCTTTGCCCCGCCGTCATATCGCCCAAGGTCAAAGCCTGAAGGCCGGTAGAGGTTGTGATGACCTTGACCTTTTTGCCATCGACCTCGGCCAAAAGCGCGCCGGGCACGGTCAAGGCCACATCTTGCGCGTCCGTAGCGCTGCGCACAGTGCCTTGGACCGAGCGTTGGAAGGCCGCAATGTCAAGGATGGCAGAAAGTTCGGGAATGTCATGCATCATGGATTGCACCGCCACAACATTCATCAAGCGCGGCAAAACGACGTCGCGCACCTTTTTCATCACCTCTGTCTTCAAGGTCAGACGGATCGCCACGTCATCTTCCAGACGCTGCTTAAGCTCGTCTGCCATATAGCCCGCCACCTTGTCAGGGTTCAGGCCAAATCCCTGAGGGATTGGAAAGTCTTGCACGACCAATTCGGCCTGGAGCGCGGGTGCCAACAGCCCACGCGCGCCGCCCCCCAGCACAACGAGCCCCAACCCTGCCGAAAAGATCAGGCAAACTGAGATCAGACTATTCCAAAACCGCATAGGGCCTCCGGCTGGTGTTTCAGCCATGCTAGCAGGCGCGGAGATTGAAAAATCCGAAGACCAACATTGGCGCAGCATGGTAGACAGGCACCATCCATCGGCCCCAACTGCGCAATAGCCCGGGTTTGGGCGCAGGGAGTGGGCGGAAATGTGGAAATCAATCCTGCTTGCGGCCGTCGTGCCCATCTGCACCGCACAGGCCGGCGTGCGCGACGTTTCGGCTTCGATGATGCCCTTGGCGGGGTTTGAAGCCAACCGGCTTTTGGGGCATTGGTTTGAAGTGGCCTCTACCGCCAACTTTTTAGAACAAGATTGCCACGCCACCACGGCCGAGGTGGCCCTGCGCGACGACAGCAGGCTGACCCTGAAAATCGCCTGCCACAAAATAAGCGTGTCTGGCCCGATCCTGCCGTTGGAAGGTGTCATGGTGCAAACCGACCCCGCCACCTTCGAGGTGCGCTTGGTCAAACTATCGGAACTTGGCAACCTCCACCTTGTGGTTTTGTGGCAAGCCGAAGATGACACTGTGGCGGCCATCGGGTCGCCAGAGGGGCAAATCGGCTGGATCTGGTCGAAATCCGCGCATCCTCAAGCGGCGGCACTGGAGCAAGCAAAGGCAGCGCTGGTGAAGGCAGGCTATCAGGGCCGGGCCATAAAACCGGTCGAACAGGCCCCCTAAAAACCGCTGAACGGGTCAAAGCCAATCTGTCGATTTATGTTGGTTTTCCCAAGGCGTGCATGGTTTGCCCAAGGCGTGCATGGTTTGAACGTGCGATCTTTTTTATGGGGTCAACGGGGCATGACAGGACAGGTTCGTCAGGGTAGCATCATTACGACCACAAGAGCGCAACAGCGCGCGTCTCCCCCTTCCCCCCGCCCCCCATTTGCGGCATGACTCCCCCAACCGGAGGGCCATATGAGCGACTTTTCCCCCATTGCGGGCCGTGCGCCGCGTTTGGCTGTGCTGATTGATGCCGACAATGTCACGGCGCGCAATGCTTCAGCTATTCTGGACGAAATCGCCTCGTTCGGGGAACCCTCGGTGCGGCGGGTGTATGGGGATTGGTCTAGCTCGGCCTTGACCCAGTGGAAGGAAAAGGCCCGTGATCTGGGGTTGGTGATGCATCAGCAATCGGCCAATACCAAGGGCAAGAACGCATCCGACATTGGCCTTGTGATTGACGCGATGGATATTCTGCATGCGGGCAAGGTGGACGGTTTTGTGCTGGTCTCATCCGACAGCGATTTCACCCGCCTTGCCAGCCGCATCCGCGAAGACGGCTTGCAGGTGATCGGCATTGGCGAGGCCAAGACCCCCGAAAGCCTGCGCAAGGTCTGCAACCGGTTTGTGCTGATTGAAAACATCGTGAGCGGTTCTGACAGCCCCGCGCAGCCCAAATCAGGCCGCACCCCTGAAGCGCAGCCCGTGAAAGAGCCGCCGATCAAGGCCATTCCCTTCATTCTGGATGCCATGAAAAAGATCGACCCCGACCAAGACGATTACTCGCTGGGTCATCTGGGCCAAGCCATCACCCAGCTTCACCCCGATTTCGACCCGCGCACCTATGGGTCATCGCGCCTGTCGGACCTGCTTCGCAAAATCGGGCGGTTTGAAGTGTTTAGCCAAGGATCCTCGGTGAAAGTGCGCGACAAGGCCTAATCGCGCAGTTCGATCGTGGCCCATGTTTCAAAACACACGCCCCCCGCCAGCGCCATCACGCCAATCGTAGCACGCCCCCCAAGGCCCACTTCGCGGCCAAAGACTTCGACAAACAGGTCCGACAGGCCAGAGGAGACTTTGTGCACATCCTCGTACTCCGGCGTGCAGACAACAAAATTCAGCGTGCGTACGATGCTTTTGACCCGCTCTAACGAACCCACCGCCTGCTTGATCCCGCCCAGCACGTTCAAGCCGGTCTGGTGGGCGGCGGCATAGCCCTGCTCGGTCGTCAGGGTCTGCCCCAGCCGCCCCTTATGGGTGATCTGGGTGCCGATCTGGGCGACATGGCCGGACAGGAACAGCAGGTTGCCGATCTTGTGATAGGGTTTCATCGTGCCGTAATCGGCCCCGTAATAGCCGATCTTGTCAAAATCGGGGATATCCAGACCCATGTGATGGGCGATCAATTCAGGGGACATGGGGGCTCCTATAGCATCTTGATGACGTCTTTGCCGACCGCCAGCATATAGCCGCGCCGCGCCACGGTTTTGACCAAAAGTTCGCTGACCAACTGGTTGCCCAAAGTGTCGCGCAGGCGTTTGATGCGGGTGGCACCGGCAGCCTCGTCGCAGTCAGCCTCGTTTCGGCCAGAGATGACGGCCTCGATCTGGGCACCGGTCAGCACCTCGTCGTCAAGACGCGCTTCGGCCAGAACGGCGATGGTTTCAAGGGCGGCTTCGGTTAGTTGAAATTCCAGATCGTTGATATAAACGGCCCGCGCCTCGCGGCTGATGACCATTTTGGCGACCTGAATGCCCGATTTCTGGATGGCCGAGATGCGGCGGTTCAGCGTGATAATCGTGGCCAAAAACACCACGGTGGCGATCAAAAGGGCCGTGGAAAAGGCCAAAAGCACAAAGATCACAAAGCGGTAGGTTTGCAGCACTTGGGCAAAAGACGTGCCTGACTGCGCCAAAATCTCCAGCAGTTTGATTTCCGCGCCCGAGGTGAGGTCGTTGTTATCGACAAACAACTGCTCGACCGAGCGGTTAAAGGCCCCCGCATCGGGCAGGTTGGCAAACAAAAACACCGCTGCGGCCAGCAGAATAACCCCCACAGCCGCGATGCCAAAGGCCACCACACGGTTGCCCGCGCGCAGGCTGTCAGTAACGGAGGAAGAACTCTCCGGCACTTGCTTTCCTTTCATCCAAACCTTCGGGGCCAAAACTTGACAGAACTTTTAGCAATGTCCATCCGTCGGCTTCCAGTCGAGGGGCAAGCTCGGCGGCCTCTGCCGCCCTGTCGCCGCAGATATCATCGCTGACTTGCGCGACACCATAGGCCAGTTGCAAAGGATTGTCCTGCTTGGCTTTGTAATCGACGTAGCATTCCGCCTGTGCTGGCAGGGCCAGCAGGGCTAGGGCTAGGCCAGCCAAGATAAGGCCGGATCGGGGTTTGGGGCGCATGGGTATTCTCCGCTGCTTTGGGGGCAGTTTGGGGGGAAAGGCTTTGCTATACAATATCAATGCGGCCTTGGGGCTTTCGCAAAGCCCAAAACTGCGGTTTGATGGGCCGATGATCCTGCCCGACTTCACCTTTGAAATCGCAAGCGTCGCCCGTGGCCTGATCCGCGTGGCGGGGATTGACGAGGTGGGCCGCGGCCCCCTTGCAGGCCCGGTCACCGCCGCCGCCGTGGTGCTGGACCCTGCGCGCATCCCGCAAGGTCTGCGCGACAGCAAGGCGCTGACCCCCGCGCGGCGCGCGGCTTTGGCGGCAGAGTTGGCGGCCGTGGCCGAAGTGTCGATTGCCCATGCCAGCGTGGAAGAGATCGACCGTTTGAACATCTTGCAGGCCAGCCTTTTGGCGATGGAACGCGCTGTGGCGGGCCTATCCCAGCCGCCCGACCATTGCCTGATCGACGGCAACAAAATCCCTGCAGGTCTGCGCGGGCGGGCCGAGGCGATCGTGAAAGGCGATGCGCGTAGCTTGTCAATTGCGGCGGCTTCGATCGTGGCCAAGGTGGCGCGTGATGCGATCATGACGGATTTGGCCCGTCAGTTTCCCGGTTACGGCTGGGAAAAGAACGCCGGATACCCCGCGCCCGCGCACCTGAAAGCCCTTCTAAATTTAGGGGTAACCCCATGGCATAGGCGTTCGTTCAAACCTGTCCACAACATCTTGTATCAAGAAAATTCTATAACCCCTTGATTCAAAAAGATATTGACTGCGAATCACCTTTGACTCACAATTGCACTCAACAAGGGGCGATCAACGCCGCTGGATTTGAGGCAGACATGGCAACCAAAACCAAACCCGCAGAGGCGGTCACGCTTCCGCGCAACCAGATATTGGCGGGCGATTGCATCGAATTGATGCGCGCCCTTCCGGCAGGCTCGGTCGATCTGATTTTCGCCGACCCGCCCTATAATTTGCAGCTGAAGGGCGATCTGCATCGCCCTGACAACAGCTTGGTCGATGCGGTGGATGACCACTGGGACCAGTTTTCCAGCTTTGCAAGCTACGACAGCTTCACCCGCGACTGGCTGGCCGCAGCGCGGCGGCTGTTAAAGCCGAACGGGGCGATTTGGGTGATCGGGTCGTATCACAACATCTTCCGCGTCGGGGCCGAGCTGCAAAACCAAGGCTTCTGGCTGCTCAACGATGTGGTCTGGCGCAAATCCAACCCCATGCCCAACTTTCGCGGCAAACGCCTGACCAATGCCCATGAAACCCTGATCTGGGCAGGTCGGGAAGAGGCCAGCAAGTACACGTTCAACTACGAAGCGCTCAAAGCCCTGAATGACGGGGTGCAGATGCGCTCTGACTGGGTGCTGCCGATCTGCACCGGGCATGAGCGTTTGAAAGACGAAAACGGCGACAAGGCCCATCCGACGCAAAAGCCCGAAAGCCTGCTGCACCGCATTATCGTGGCCACCACCAACCCCGGCGATGTGATCTTGGACCCGTTCTTTGGCACAGGCACCACGGGGGCCGTGGCCAAGATGCTGGGCCGTGATTACATCGGGCTAGAGCGGGAAGAGGCCTACCGCAACGCCGCCCAAGCGCGGATTGACCGCGTGCGGCGGCTGGATGCGTCATCCTTGGAAACCACGGGGTCCAAACGGGCCGAACCGCGCGTGCCCTTTGGCCAAGTGGTCGAGCGTGGCATGCTGCGCGCGGGCGAAGAGCTGTTTTCCATAGGCTCGCGCCACATCGCCAAGGTGCGCCCCGATGGCACGCTGGTGGGCAATGATGTCAAAGGCTCCATCCACCAAGTAGGCGCCCATCTGGAAGGCGCGCCCAGTTGCAACGGCTGGACCTATTGGCACTTCAAGCGTGATGGCAAGATGATCCCGATCGACATCCTGCGCCAACAAATCCGCGCCGAGATGGAAGCCGACGAGGGCCGCAAGCACTAACCAAGCGCCAAACCTATTCCCATGCCTGCCTGCGGCCCGCCCGCAAGGCCACCTCCCCGCCACGCCCTGCGCTGGCGGGGATTTTTGTTGGCTAGGGCCGCGAAGCGGGGCTGGTCCGGCATCACACCGCGACGCGGTAGCCCAATTCCACCACCCTGTCGCGGGGCAAGTGGTAATAATCGGTCGGATCGGCGCTGAGGCGGCTGAAGATCGCAAAGATCTTGTCCATCACCTGCCCCAAGCCAAAGCCCGGCCGCACCACCGGCCTGCGACGGCCCAGAAAGAAGGTCGAGGTCATGGTGTTGAACTTCAGCCCTGCCTTGCGGGCGGCGGCAAGGCCCAAAACCACATTCGGCGTCTCCATAAATCCATACCGAAGGGTCAGCGCGGTGAATTGACCGTCCAGCGGTGTGATCGTTACCCGCTCTTCGGCCGAGGCCATGGGCACGCGCAGTGTTTCGACCGTTAAAAGCACGACCTTTTCGTGCAGCACCCGAAAATGTTTCAGGCTGTGCAGCAGGGCCGAAGGGACGATGTCACGGTCCGGTGTCAGAAAGAACGCCGTGCCCGCGACCCGCTCGACCGAGCTTTTCGCCATGGATTGCACGAAAGACCCCAAGCCAATCGCCAGTTTGTCGTTCTTGGCCTGAATAAGCTGCGTGCCGCGCCACCAAGACGCCATGACCAGCCCTACTGCAGCAGCCAGCAGCACCGGCACATAACCGCCATCAAACAGTTTTGACAGGTTGGACAGCATAAAAGCCGTCTCGATCAGCAAAATCGGGGCGGCCAGCGCACCAATCGCCCAGCGCGGCAGCAACCGCGCATGGGCGGCATAGATCACCGCCAGCGTGGTTGTCACCAGCATCGTCCCCGTCACCGCAATGCCGTAAGCCGAGGCGAGCGCCGCCGAGGATTTGAACACCACCACCAACCAAACCACACCGATCAACAGCAGCGCATTGACGCTGGCGATGTAAATCTGCCCGCTTTGATTGGCCGAGGTGTGGCTGATGCGCATCCGTGGCAACAGACCCAGTTGCACAGCCGCCAGCACCATCGAAAAGGCCCCCGTGATCACGGCTTGGGCGGCGATGACGGTGGCCACGGTCGCCAGCACCACCAGCAAAGGCAAAGCCGCCTCAGGCACTAAGCGAAAGAACGGGTCGGCAATCGCCGACGGGTCAGCCAGAACCAAGGCCCCTTGGCCAAGATAGTTCAACACCAGCGCCGGAAAGACCAAGAAGACCCAAGCCAGAACAATCGGCTTGCGACCAAAATGGCCCAGATCGGCATAAAGCGCCTCGGCCCCCGTCACGGCCAGAAACACCGCGCCCAGCACGACAGAGGTGATGGCAAGATGGTTTGACACAAAGCTTGCCGCCCAGAGCGAGTTGAACGATTCCAGCACAACCGGATTGGCCCAGATATGGCTGATCCCCGTCACAGCCAGCACCCCAAACCAAACGGCGGTGATCGGGCCAAAGCCAATCGCGATTGCGGCGGTTCCGTGTTTTTGCACCGCAAACAGCGCAATCAAAATCCCCAGCGTCACGGGAATAACCCAATGGGTCAGCGAAGGCAAAACCAGCCCCGCGCCCTCTACCGCCGACAAGACCGAAATGGCGGGCGTGATCACCGCATCACCCACAAACAACGCCGCCCCCGCGATGCCCAAGGCCAGCACTGGCAAAGAGCGTTTGCCAATCGCCAGCCGCGCCAGCGTGTACAAAGACAAAACGCCGCCCTCACCGCGGTTATCGGCGCGCAGCAAGATCAGCACGTATTTGAACGTCACGATCAGCATCAGCGTCCAGATCAACAGCGACAACAGCCCCAGAACATCGGCTTGGGCAAGGCTGGTTCCCGCCACCGGACGGATGGCTTCGCGAAAGGCATAGATCGGGCTGGTGCCGATATCGCCGTAGACCACCCCCACCGCCCCCAAAACCAAGGCAGGAAGGCCCTGATGCGGACGGGTATGGGGATCGGGGACGTCGTCGTCCAGATGATCCAGAAACGTCGACAGGTCTTCTTCCGACGGATCGTGGGGCGCCTGATCTTTGGGCGAATGCCCCATAGATGGCGCGGGGCGACGGCTGCCCTGCAAGCTTGACATGAATGTGTGCCTTTTTGCGCCCCCGGGATCGGGTCGGGCGCTGTTGAGTTTTTTCAGACCTCGCAGGGTCTGGTCCTTCTCCATCGCTGGCCGCAGATACGGCAGAGCGATGTGTTAAATCAAAACGCAGGCGCTCTCAAGACTTTCTGCAACGCAGCGACTGTTGCAAATAGAATGAGGCGGAATTTGGCCTATGGCTTTTGGCATTTAAACGGCGGCCAAGCCAAATCATGCGCCTTGCGCATCAAGGTGGTCAGATCATCGGGGCGAAAGGCATTTGGCCCGTGAAATTCTCCACGTTGAACGACTGTAGTTTGCGGCAATTGTGCGGTCAGAACGGTCAAGTCCAAATGAAAATGGGTGAAGGTGTGGCGAACCTCTCCAACCTGCGCCCACTCACCCTGCGCCGGAGCTTCGAGGTCAGAC
>JBAXLX010000082.1:0-11373 GCA_037134595.1 Pseudomonadota bacterium | reverse complement strand
TATAGGGTGACGGGCGTTTGACCGACTTGAAACTCTGTGATCACCAACCCTTGCCGCGATCGCTCCAAAACAACCACGCAGGACACACTCATCACCGCCGCAATCACGACAAGAGCAAGGTGTCGCAAGGATAGGATCAAAGCGCTTATCCCGTGTTAAAGCGTATAAGACGGCTACGCATGCCAGACGGGGCCAGATCACGTCAATGCGCAACTTCCCTGACACAGGTGGCCTTGTTCTTTTTCGCTTTGGGTGTGTTTGGCCAAGCTGGCCTCCCAGACGCGGGTGCGAAACCCCATCGACAGCACCGATCTTGGTCAAGGGTTATGTGACGGCTCCAACCCGAGAGGCGACGCGCCAAAGCACGTCGATGACGGCTCGCCAAATCCCGGCCAAAAGATCGCACGAGAGCTGGGCTTTGGAACAGGACATCTTGGGCCGACTGACAGGTTTTGCCCCGGTCACCGGTTGGGTCACACCATAAGTGTCGAAGCCACCGCCCTGCCCCACCGCGCATATTTCGCGGCCCTGAGGTCGGCGGCCATGGCGGAGGCAAACCGGCGCTCAAGCACCCAGCTTTCGGCAAATCGGGCGGGTTCTTGGCAAAGGCCGCTTTGCAAACCTGCAAGATAGGCGGCCCCCAAAGCGGTGGTTTCGCTCACAACAGGACGATCAACGGGGGCACCCGAGATATCGGCGAGAAACTGCATCGCCCCATCGCTGGCCACCATGCCGCCATCCACCCGCAAGACGCTTTCGCCTGCATGGCCCCAATCGGCGCACATGGCTTCCAGCAGGTCGCGGGTTTGATACCCCACGCTTTCCAAGGCGGCCTTGGCCAGTTCCGCCGCCCCCGTGCTGCGCGTCACGCCAAAGATCGCCCCACGGCAATCGGGCCGCCAATAAGGCGCGCCAAGGCCGGTGAAGGCGGGCACCAAAATCACATCCTGCGAAGGGTCGGCCTGTTCGGCCAAGCCTTGGGTGTCATGCGCCGTGGCGATGATGTTCAGCCCATCGCGCAGCCATTGCACCACGCCGCCAGCACCAAAGATCGACCCTTCCAGCGCATAGGTGGGCTGGCCGTTCACCTGATAGGCGATGGTTGTCAGCAGGCGGTTTTTGGACAAAACCATATCGGCCCCGGTGTTGAGCAGGGCAAAACAGCCCGTCCCATAGGTCGCTTTCATCATACCGGGTTGAAAACAAGCTTGGCCCACGGTGGCCGCCTGTTGATCACCCGCAACGCCGCGAATGGGAATGGCGCGGCCAAAGATCGCAGGATCTGTTGACCCGAACTCGGCAGCGCTGTCTTTCACTTCTGGCAAAAGCGACATGGGACTGCCCAAGAGCGCGCACAGTTCACCATCCCAAGCGCCAGTTTTGATGTTGTAAATCAGTGTGCGCGCAGCGTTGGTGGCGTGAACGCGGTCAGGTGTCACAGGAGCGATCTCGTCACCTTCGCAACCCTCATCACGCAGTGTGAGCAGAACCGGGCCGTCGCCGTTGCTCCGGGGGGTGAAATGCACGGCCCCGATGTCCGGCGTGGCGCTGTTAACGGTCAGGAACCGCAAGATCACAACGCCGTCCCGTGCCGTGTTTTCAACGCGATTGACCTTGCCGCATCGACGTCGGCCTTGACGGGCGCGCCTGCCTTTTGCCGCCAGCCCAGCGACATAGGCCGGCGCGGTCCCGTTCAGGGTTGCCATCTGTCGTGCCACAAGGGCGCCCAGATGTGCTTTGCGCCCCCCCCTCAGCGCACTGCGGGGGCAGACTTTCGTCTGTCTTGGCGTTTGACATTAAATCCCTTCTGCCATCTTATTCCAGCGGGTGGCGGTGGCACTGGGCTATCGCGTGGTATTTTCCCTGAGCTTCGGAGTAGACCTTGAAAAGAACAATCTTGGCCTTGATCTTATCGGGCACATTAACTGCGCCAGCATTTTCTTCCGAAACAATAACCATCACACATGGCCCCGTGCCGGTTCCGACGCTTATTGATCTTGGCCCTGCCGGTGACTCGGTCGGGGACGAGCGCATTTGGCACTTCCTTGGGACGTCCCAAGATAATTCGACGGTCATAATGGATTTTATCATGACCACAACGGGGCAGTCTGACGATCCGTCTGGCTTTGACAGCAGAATGACCGATGCTGTATTTTCGTTCGGCGAAGGCAGCGGAGACACCTTGCTGGTTCATGGCATTGGTCTTTATCCAAAGAACGGGTCGACGGTCAAAGTTTCCTCTACCTTGGAGCGCGCCATTGTCGGGGGAACCGGAAAATTCGCGGGCGCCAGTGGCGCGGTACTCAGCACACATTTGGCGGATGGCACATGGCAACATGTGTTCAACGTCAAGTAGGGCAACGTCATAGGCGTCAAGACTGGCTGACTTGACGTTTGTTTTGAGCAAGTCGCCCAAGCCTTGCCCATCAAGCAAAGGCCGCGCATCCAACCAAAGCCAATCTGCACAACGATAAAGGGAAGTAGAGCCATGAAATTTGCGCGTGTTTTGCTTGGGGCTTTGTGCTTTGGGTCTGGCATTGCGGTTAGCTTTGTGCTGGCGCAATCAAGTTATCCCCCGCTTGAGGTCTTGCTCTCCTCCGGCAAGTCTATTTTAGGGCAAGACATCGTCTATCCGGCAGGCAAGCCCAACATAACTGCGGCTGTGGTCACACTTCAGCCCAAAGACAGCACAGGGTGGCATCTGCACCAAGCCCCGTTATTTGCGATGATCCTTGAGGGCGAGTTGACCGTGGATTACGGCAATGGTGTGACAAAGCAGTATGTGAAAGACGATGCGTTCCTTGAAGCGTTCCAGACGCGTCACAACGGCACCAACACGGGCACCACGCCGGTGCGGATTTTGGTCGTCTTTGCCGGATCAGATGCTGTGAAGAACACGGTCAAGGAAGATTAATCCACTCCGCGCGATCCAAAGGCTTTCTCGGCACACAGCGAACGCATCTGCGAGGGAATTGCTTGCTTAGCCTGCATCTTTTTGCGCCCTAAGACCGCTCGACAATCAATGCCGTCCCCAACCCGCCGGCTGCGGCGATGGCGGCAATCCCGGGCCCTGCCATAAGCCCGTGAAACAAGCCTACAGCAAGGATCGCCCCCGAGGCCCCGATGGGATGGCCCCTTGCCAAGGCGCCGCCGTCGGGGTTGACGATGGCAGGGTCAAGGCCTGCCGTTGCCACGCAGCCCATAGCTTGGGCGGCATAGGCCTCCATCACCTCGGCGATGCGCAACGACATGTGTGGTAGGCCCGCGGCGCGCAGCGTTTGGGCCATGGCCTCGACCGGGGCTAGGCCCGGCTCTGCGGGGTCGGACCCGTGGGTTTGACCTGCCACGATCCGCAGGGGATTGGGCCCCAGCGGGCGGTCTGCCACAATCACAAACGCCGCCCCATCCGCCGCCACGGCCGCATTGGCCGCGCTGATGCCGCCCACCAGTGTCGGGGCACGCGCGGCCAAAGCGGGGCTTAGGGCGCGCGTGAAGGTATCAAACACCGCGTCCGCCACAGGCACAATCTCGGCCATCAAACGGCTGCGCGCGGCCAGTGCCTTGGCATGCGAGGCGATGGCCCAAGCGTCCATCTGCGCGCGCGTCAGCCCCAGCCTTTGGGCCAAGTGCCACGCGGCTTGGTGCAGATCAGGGTCGCGGTCGGGGAAAGGCGTAAAGGCGGGCCTGTCATAGGGCATCGCTGGCCCACCGTCAGGGTCGGTCGCCATGCGGATCGGGCGGCGCGAATAGCTTTCCGCGCCGCCTGCCACCACAATACGCGCCGCCCCGCTTTCCACCAAGGCCCGCGCCAGCAAGATCGCATCCAACCCGCCGACACATTGCCGGTCGATCGACAATCCCGCCACACGCTCTGGCAGGCCCGCCGCCAAAGCCGCCACCCGCGCCGGATTGCCGCCGCCGCCCAAGGCGTTCGACAAGATCACCTCATCGACATCTTGGGAACCAAGGCCCGCATCCGCCAGACAGGCGCGGATTACGGGGGCTGCCAGATCCTGCACCAACAGCCGCCGGAAGGCCCCGTTAACCGGGGCCACAGCCGTACGGCGGGCGGCGATGATCCATGTCATGGCAAATCCTCACCAAAGCGGACCAGATCGGGCTTGCCAGAGGGCAACAGCGCAAAGCTATCGCGCCAGATCAAAGACTTGGGGGCTTTGAGGGGGCCAAACTTGGCACGCAACGCTCGCCCTATGGCAGCGGCTTGGCCTTCATCCCCCTGCACCACCGCCACCAGATGCACCCCGCGCAAGCCATCAGGGCGAGGCAGAACGGCAGCTTGGGTGACACCTGCTTGCGACAGAAGGAAGGTCTCGATCTCTTCAGGGTAAACGGCTTGATCGGCCACTTTCACCATGCGACTCGTCCGACCTGCCAGATAAAGGTGACCGTCCCGCAACGCCCCCCTTTCGCCCACCGACAGCCAACCGTCTTGCCAACGGGCAGAACCAGCGTCGCTGGCGTAAGCTTCGAAAAGATAGGGGCTTTTCACCCAAACCTCGCCGTCGATCACCCGCAGATCGACACCGGGATAGGGCGCACCCACCGACTCTTCGGGCGTCTCTGGCCCAGCCAGTGTGATAAAACTCGCCTCTGCCGCGCCGTAAAATTCATGCACCGCGCACAGGGGGGCCATCTGCGCCAAAGCCTTGCGCAGAGCCGGATCAAGCTTTGATCCGCCCACCAGAACCACACTCAGGTCCGGCAACGGGGCACCGCCCGCAGCCACCAAAAGCCGCAACTGGGCGGGGGTGGCGTACAAAAGACCCACCCGCCGTCGTGCGAGTGCGTCACGCTGGCGGTCGGGGCGCAGGCCCTCCAGCAGATGCAGCTCTGCGCCCAGATGCAGCGCCTCGACCGCACCGTAGAGGGCGAGCGAATGGATAAGCTGGCCCAAGATCGCCACACGGCTGTCGGGGCCGATGCCAAAAAGCCGCGCATTCACGGCAAAGCTGGCGATCCAACTGGCTTGGCTGCGCCTGATGCGGCGCGGCGCGCCGCTGGACCCGCCTGTGAGAGTTTCAAACACCGGCTGCGGGCCAGCTTCGGGTGCAGGCCCCTCGCCACCAATCCGAAAGGCGGGCGCGCCTAGGGCGGCAAGGGCTGCGCCTGCCGGACGGTCAGCGATCACGCCCGACAGCGGATGCGCGCGGGCAATAGCCTGCCCTGCCGCATCAAACAGCTTCGCTTGGGGATGCCACGCAAAGCCAAGGCCCGCTGCCACCTGAGGGGCCACCGACCTTAGCCCTTGGCCAGCAAGCTTGCCACGCGGCGCAGCGCCAGAAGATAGCCTTCGGTTCCGCAGCCCGCAATCACCCCATCGGCGCGGTGCGAGACGTAGGAATGGTGGCGAAACGCCTCTCGCTTGTGGATGTTGGAGATATGCACCTCGATCACCGGACCGTCAAAGGCGTTGAGCGCATCAAGGATGGCGACCGAGGTGTGCGAATAGGCCCCGGGGTTGATGACAATCGCGGCCCCGCTCAGCCGCGCCTCTTGGATCCAGTCGACCAACTGGCCCTCGTGGTTGGATTGCAACGCTGTGATACCAAGGCCCAAAGACGCGGCCAGATCGGTGCAGGCCTGCACCACATCGGCCAAAGTCTGGGCCCCGTAAATCTCGGGCTGGCGCTGGCCTAACAGGTTCAGGTTGGGGCCGTTCAGGATATAGACGGGCTTGCTCACCGGATTTCTCCCCTTGATTGGCCGCCAGACTAGCGGAAGGGTGCCCCGTTTCACAACATGCAAAAGGGCCGGATGGGGTGTGTGCCCATCCGGCCAAGGTCGCCAGCACAATCAGCGCCGGTCGGGGGTGGCAAAGGCGCTGTCAGGCCACGCGCGACAGGGCAAGGTCGGGCGCAAGACCAAGG
This sequence comes from Pseudomonadota bacterium, assembly GCA_037134595.1. Classification (GTDB taxonomy): domain Bacteria; phylum Pseudomonadota; class Alphaproteobacteria; order Rhodobacterales; family Rhodobacteraceae; genus Stagnihabitans. The sequence goes on along the minus strand of JBAXLX010000082.1, from coordinate 5,485 downwards.
GCGCGCACGACATCGCGGGTCAGATCGGCGCAGTTCAGGGTGTAAAAATGCAATTGCGCCACGCCTTCGGCCAGCAATCGTTCGCATAAGGTGGTGCATTGGGTCAGGGCAAACAGCCGCTCGCGCCCATCGCGGGCGGCGGTGGTGAAGCCTTCGTCCAGCCGCTGGGGCACCGTTGCGCCACAGCGGGCGGCAAAGCGCTTGGCCCCTGCCCAAGATTGAATGGGCAAGATGCCCGGAATGACGGGGGCGGTGATGCCCGCTTTGGCGCAGGCATCGCGAAAGCGCAGGAAGGTGTCGGCCTCAAAAAAGAACTGGGTGATGGCGCAAGAGGCCCCCGCGTCGATCTTGCGTTTAAGCCAATCGACATCGGCCTTCGTGTCGGCGGCATCGGGGTGACGTTCGGGATAGGCCCCGACGCGCAGGGTGAAAAGGCCAGTTTTGGCAAGGGCCTCGACAAGCTCGACCGTGTTGGCAAATCCGTCAGGATGGGGGGTAAAGCGGGTGGCCCCCTGCGGCGCATCGCCGCGCAGGGCGACAATCTGGCGCACACCTGCGGCGGCAAAGGCGGCGGCGGTTTGCAAAGTTTCCGCACGGCTGGCCCCCACGCAGGTCAGATGGGCGGCAACGGTCAGGCCGTAACTGCGCTGCAAGGTGGCCAGCGTCTCTTGCGTTTGGCTGCGTGTGCCACCGCCTGCACCGTAGGTGACTGACACAAAATCCGGCGACAGGGGCGAAAGGGCCTGCACTGCCTCCCACAGACGAAAGGACGCATCTACCGTTTGCGGCGGGAACACTTCGAAAGACACTTGGGCGCGGGTCATCTGAACCTCCATAACGGCTTGCCCCTGTGTGACAGACGCGCGATAGTGAATCAAATTCATATTTTTCACGTTGATCATGAGGTTCGTCGCATGTATCTAGAGCTGCGCCACTTCCGCGCCCTGCGCGCCATTCACCAAGCGGGCGGTTTGGCCCGTGCGGCAGAGCTGCTGCACACCACGCAATCGGCCCTGTCGCATCAGGTGGCGGGGCTAGAGGATCAGGTCGGGATGGATCTGTTCGTGCGCCGCTCTAAACCGCTGCGGCTGTCAGCGGCGGGGGTGCGGATGCTGCGGGTGGCCGAACGCATCCTGCCTGAGATCGCCGCCCTTGAGGACGAGTTTCGCGCGCTGCAATCGGGCAAAACCGGACGGCTGCATATCGCCATTCAATGCCACGCCTGTTTTGACTGGCTGTTTGCCGTGCTGGAATTGTTCCGCCATGCTTGGCCCGAGGTGGATGTCGATATCCGCGCAGGGTTGGCCTTTGACAGCTTTCCGGCCTTGCTGCGAGAGGAGGTGGATCTGGTGATATCGTCCAACCCCGAACCCTTGGGCGGGATCACCTTTCATCCGCTGTTTGATTATCATCCGACCTTTGTCGCCTCGTCCCGCAACCCCTTGGCCGCCAAAGCCGTGATCGAGGCAGAAGATTTTCGCGACCAGACGCTGATCACCTACCCAGTCGGCCGCGACAAGCTGGACATTTTCACCGAACTTCTGACCGAGGCCCGTGTTGAACCCCGCGCCCAGCGGGCGGTGGAACTGACGGCGGTGATCTTGATGCTGGTGGGGTCAGACCGCGGCGTGGCGGTGCTGCCCGATTGGGTGATCCGCGATGTCAAAAGCCATGCCGATTATGTCACGCGGCCCTTGGGGCCGGGGGTGATCACCAAGCGGCTTTACGCCGCCACCCGCGACGAGGACGCCGCGCGCGCCTTTATGGCGCATTTCCTGCGGCTGGGGCGCAGTGAGCCGGTCAAGCTGCAAAGAGGATAGGGCGCGCCCTTGGCCAGCGCCCCGGGGCCAGCCCCGGACCCCGGGATATTTGGGCAAGTCTGAAAGGGGTTGACGGGGGTGAGTTGGGGGGCAATCGTGAGGTGGAGCGGGGTTTTAGCGCAAATCCTTGAAACCGGCGCTGGCGCGCGTGATCTTCTGGAGCCTGTCATGAGCCTGCTCGCCGTCAAATCCCTGTCGCTGACCCTTGGGCTGCCGCTGTTTTCTGATCTGAGCTTTACACTGGAACCGGGGGACCGATTGGGGCTGATTGCCCCGAACGGGCGGGGCAAATCGTCGCTGCTGCGGTGTCTGGCGGGAGAGATGGAGCCTTCGTCGGGAGATATCACCAAAGCGCGGGGGGTGACGCTGCGCCGGGTGGAGCAAGAGGTGCCAGAGGCGCTGCGCAAGGTGACGCTACGCGCGGCGGTGGCGGGGGCCTTGGCGGATCCGGAGGGGGAGTTTTGGCGGGTCGATCTGGCGCTGGATGGGTTGGAGGTGCCAGAGGCGGTGCGCGATCAGCCCTTGGGCGATCTGAGCGGTGGGTGGCAGCGCACCGGGCTTTTGGCGCGCGGAGCCGTGGTGGAGCCGGACATTTTGCTGCTGGACGAGCCGACCAACCACCTTGACCTGTCGCGCATAGGTATCTTGCAACGCTGGCTGCAGGGATTGGCCCGCGATGTGGCGGTGATTGTCGCCAGCCACGACCGCGCCTTTCTGGACGGCGTGACGGGGCGCAGCCTGTTTTTGCGCGATGTGGGGGCAAGGTCGTTCGCGCTGCCCTATTCGCGGGCGCGTGCCGCTTTGAGCGAGGCCGACGCCGCCCAAGGCCGCCAGTTCGAAAACGACATCGCCAAGGCCGATCAGCTGCGCAAACAGGCGGCGAAGCTAAAGAACATCGGCATCAACAGCGGGTCGGATCTGTTGATCACCAAGACCAAGCAGTTGAAAGAGCGCGCCGAAAAGATCGAAGCGCAGGCCAAGGCCGCCTTCAAAGAGGTTTCGGCGGGCGAGATCCGGTTGGCCAATTCCGGCACCCATGCCAAGGCGCTGGTGGCGCTATCCGATGCGCAGATTGCCACGCCGGATGGGCGGCCGTTGTTTCGCACTGGCCAGAAATGGGTGGAAAAGGGCGACCGCGTGGTGCTTTTGGGCCAAAACGGCGCGGGCAAGACGCAGTTGGTGCGCGCCGTGTTGCAAGCGATCACGGCAGGGCACGACGCGATCAAGGTGCCCCCCTCGCTGATCTTGGGCCATTCTGATCAGGCCTTGGCGCAACTGCCGCCCAAGGCCACACCCTTTGATCTGGTGATGGGGTTCAAGACCGGTGATGGACCTGCGCGCGGGCTTTTGGCCGAAGCGGGCATTCGCGCCGATCTGCAGACCAAACCACTTGCCCCCCTGTCGGGCGGGCAAAAAGCACGGCTGGCGATGCTGCTGTTGCGCCTTGCCAAGCCCAACTTCTACCTGTTGGACGAACCCACCAACCATCTGGACATCGAGGGCCAAGAGGCGCTGGAGGCCGAACTGCTGGGCCAAGGCGCCACCTGCCTGCTGGTCAGCCACGACCGCAGCTTTGTGCGCAATGTCGGCACGCGGTTTTGGATGATCGAGAAAAAGCGCCTGATCGAGGTGGATAGCCCTGAGGCCTTTTTCAGCGGGCAGATCGGCGGGGCCTGAGCTTGGCGGGGCCGCTGCACCGCCTGCACTCCGGGGCCAGCCCCGGACCCCGGGATATTTGGGCAAGTCTGAAAGGGGGGTGCGGGGGGATGGGCAGCCTTTGCGCCCTTTGGCCCTTTCCTTCAAGGGCGGTCGCGTGTATTGCCCAGCCGTTCCAACCATCCCTTACCGGAGTGCCCCATGCAAGGCAGTGCCAACCTCAACCTGATGATCAAAGCCGCGCGCAAAGCCGGGCGGGCCTTGGTCAAAGACTTTCGCGAGGTGGAAAACCTTCAGGTGTCGGCAAAGGGGCCGGGCGACTTTGTGACCAAGGCCGACCGCGAGGCGGAGCGGATCATCAAGGAAGACCTGATGGAGGCGCGTCCGACCTATGGCTGGCTGGGCGAGGAAACTGGCGCGACGGCGGGGGCGGACCCGACCCGGCGCTGGATCGTTGATCCGTTGGACGGCACCACGAATTTCCTGCACGGCCTGCCGCATTGGGCGGTTTCGATCGCGCTGGAGCATAAGGGCGAGATCGTCTCGGGCGTCGTGTTTGATGCGGCCAAGGACGAGATGTATTGGGCTGAAAAAGGCGCTGGCGCTTGGATGAACGAACGCCGTTTGCGCGTGTCGGGCCGCCGCCAGATGCACGAGGGGCTGTTTGCCACGGGCGTGCCGTTCGGGGCCAAGAAGACCTTGCCCGCCATGGTGGCCGACTTGGCGCGCCTGATGCCCGGCTGTGCCGGTGTGCGGCGCTGGGGGGCGGCCTCGCTGGACTTTGCCTATGTGGCCAGCGGCCGTTTTGACGGCTATTGGGAGCGCGAGTTGCAGCCTTGGGACATGGCCGCGGGCCTGCTTTTGGTGCGCGAGGCGGGCGGTTTTGCCGAAGCCCTGCGCGAAGGCTATGACATTTTGGACTCCGGCTCGGTGATCTGCGGCAATGACGGGCTGTTTGACGCCTTCACCAAGATCATCCGCAACGTTTGAAAGCGTTAGACCTTGGGCCAGTGATCGGCGGGGTGGTTGACGCCGTCCATCAGGGGCACATCGCCAAAATCACGCGGGCTTACGCCGTCAAGAATGCCGGTGTTGATGGCGTACTGCAGCGGGTTTGAGCGGCGCTGGTGGTGGGTGTAAATGCCGCAGGTCTTGCAGAACCAGTGTTTGGCGGTGCCAGTACCCCATTGGTACAGCGTCAGGTTCGCTGCGCCCTTCACAATCACAACGTGATCCAACGGGGCAGAGACAACAATCGCCCCCCGCCTGCGACAAAAAGAACAATCGCAGCGGCGGGCAGATGCCAAGCCGTCAGGCAATGTCACCTGAAGGGCGACCGCACCACAATGACACGAGCCGCGCAGATGCGTCATCGGGGTCATGACGATGTGCGCGCCCCACGGCAGATGGGTGAATTGGTGAAAAGGGAATGTTTGCCGCCAAAGGTGATGGCGTCACCGCACCTATCGCCGTCAGAATGGGTGGGCCAGCGATCAAGCAGGGGGCGTTGCCCCAAGAACACGAATACCCCCGCCCTGTCGTTCATTCTTTGGGCTTATTGACATTCAGCCCGCCTTTGGTGCTGGCCACCGCGATCGAGGTTGTGGCTTTGGCCGCCTCTTTCTTGGGTTTTTTGACTTCTTTGCGTTTGTTCATGCCCTTGGCCATATCATTCTCCTGCGGGCGCAGAGGTGCGCCGATGGGGGATTATAGCCCTTTGACGGGCGCGAGGGAATTCACGATTTTTCTGCGAAAAATCAGGCACCGGCCGCCAGATGGGGGTGAAAGACCAAGGCCGCCGCGCCGATTAGGCTAGAGGCCGTGCCCAGTTGCGCGCGGTGCAGGGCTACGCCGTCAAAGCCGGGTTTAAGGTGGGTGGTCAGGGTGGCTTGCATCACAGGGGCCAGTTGGTCGAAGGCTTGGCTCATCCCGCCGCCGAAGATGATGGCTTGCGGCGACAGGATATGGGTTAAGGTGGCGCAGCCGATGCCCAAAAGGGTGGCCTCGTC
>JBAXLX010000081.1:0-11472 GCA_037134595.1 Pseudomonadota bacterium | reverse complement strand
CCAAAGGCTTGTCGCTGGACAGTTGCAGGGTCACCCTCGCTGCGCCCACCAACTCCAGCGGGGCCGTCAGCACATCGCCGTCAAAACACGCCGACACCGCATCATCGCCGCGCTGGTCGCCGGGCATTTCGGCATTCAACCCCATCGGAAAGAACTCGCCCGCGTTCATGCCCAGATGCTGGGGGGTGGCGATCTGGCAAGAAATCGCGCCCCCTTCATCTTGGCCCAAATACTCCACAGGGGGTCCGGGGGGTGTGAAACCCCCCGGCCTTTGGGCCGCAGGGCAAAGCCCGAAGACCTTGCGCGCCACCCGGGCCGAGGGCCAAGTTCCTTCGGCCACCCAATGCCCCGCCCGATGTTCGGGGCTGGCGTTGGGCGCTTCGGAGTGCAGCATATAGGCGCGGTAGGCGGGATCATTTTCCGCGCCGTTCTCGATGCCCTTCAACCAGCGATCCCACCAGCGCACGGCCTCTTGCAAGAAGCCCACCGCAGGGCCGGGCACGGCGGTGTGGGGGTATTGGTGCACCCAAGGCCCGACGATGCCTTTCGATCCGGGCAGGTTTTTCACAATTGCTGCCACCGTGTTCATATAGCTGTCGGCCCAGCCGCCCCAGATCAGAACCGGCACCTGCATGCGGGCGTAATCCTCGCAGATCGACCCGTGCTCCCAGTAGGGGCCGCGCTCTTGCAACGCGGCCCAGCGCGGGGCCAGCCAAGGTTCAGCCTCTAGCCGCTCTAGCCACATCTCGCGCCAGTCGGGGCGCAGCATAGGGTCTGGCGGGCGCGAGGAGTATGACAGCATCACCGCCCCCCAGCCGAAATTCTCGCCCAGCAAACAGCCGCCGCGGTAGTGGATGTCGTCGGCAAAGCGGTCGGTGGTGGAGCAGACAGAAATCACCGCTTTCAGCGCGGGCGGTTGCAGAAAGGCGGTTTGCAGGCAGTTAAACCCGCCCCAGCTTTTGCCCATCATCCCCACCTGCCCGCTGCACCACGGCTGCTTGGCCAGCCAAGCAATCACTTCGCAGGCGTCAGACAGTTCTTGCGGCGTGTATTCATCCGCCATCAACCCTTCGGAATCGCCATTGCCGCGCATATCGACGCGGATGCAGGCATAGCCGTGGCCCGCGACATAGGGGTGCATCATCTCGTCGCGGGGCAGGGTGCCATCGCGCTTGCGGTAGGGGATATATTCCAGAACGGCTGGCACGGGCGCGGTGTGCGCATCCTTAGGCATCCAGACCCGCGCCGACAGGCGGCAGCCGTCCGACAGCACGATGCCCATGTCAGGCTCTTCGACAACGGCAAACGGAAACTCTGTGCGAATGGTCATAGGCACCCCCCAAGCTTGCCCCATCAGGCGGCAGGATGGGGGCAAACCTGTGTCTTGAAACGGCGCTTGGCGGTGCGATTGCGACACGGGCGGGGGCGGGGGCAAAATCTGCTCTTGTCGCAGCGCAAATCCCGCGTCACCCATGCGCCAAACATCCGCACGGCAGGGCATGATATGACCAAACCCAACATCTTGATCTTGATGGTCGACCAACTGACAGGCACGCTCTTTGCCGATGGCCCTGCGGCCTTTTTGCACGCGCCAAACCTGCGGGCACTGGCCGCACGGTCGGTGCGCTTTGGCAATGCCTATACCGCCTCGCCGCTCTGTGCGCCGGCCCGTGCTGCTTTCATGTCCGGCGCCTTGCCGCGCCGCACAAGGGTCTATGACAATGCCGCCGAATTCGCCTCGGACATTCCGACCTATGCCCATCACCTGCGCCGCGCGGGCTATCAAACGGCGCTGTCCGGCAAAATGCACTTCGTCGGCCCCGACCAGTTGCACGGCTTTGAACACCGCCTGACGACCGACATCTACCCCGCCGATTTCGGCTGGACACCCGATTACCGCAAACCGGGCGAGCGGATTGACTGGTGGTATCACAACCTTGGATCTGTCACCGGCGCGGGCGTGGCCGAGATCACCAACCAGCTGGAGTACGACGACGATGTCGCCCACCAAGCCGTGCAAAAGATCTACGATCTGTCACGCGGCCTTGACCCGCGCCCGTGGAGCTTGACGGTGTCTTTCACCCACCCGCACGACCCCTTTGTGGCCCGCCGCAAATACTGGGACCTGTACGAAGGGGCCGCCGAACTGCACCCCCCCGCCCCTCTGGCTTATGAGGACATGGACCCCCATTCTCAACGCCTGATGGACGCCTGCGATTGGCGCGGCCTGACGGTGACGGACGACCACATCCGCCGCGCACGGCAGGGGTATTTTGCCAATATCTCTTATGTCGATGACAAAATCGGCGAGATTTTGGCGGCGCTTGAGGCGTCACGGCAAGAGGCGATCATCGTCTTCGTCTCGGACCACGGCGAGATGCTGGGCCGCAAGGGGTTGTGGTTTAAGATGAATTTCTTCGAAGGGGCAGCGCGTGTGCCTTTGATGATTGCAGCGCCGGGTCTGGACGCGGGGCTGATTGACACACCGGTGTCAACCATCGACATCACACCCACCCTGTGCGATCTGGCGGGGATTTCGATGGCCGAGGTGATGCCTTGGACCGATGGCGAAAGCTTGGTGCCCTTGGCCAAAGGCCAAATCCGCAGCACGCCGGTTGCGATGGAATATGCCGCGGAAGGGTCAATCACCCCCATGGTGGCGCTGCGGCAAGGGGCGTGGAAATATATCCGCTGTCTGGCCGACCCCGAGCAATTGTTCGATCTGGCCAACGACCCAGAGGAAGAGGTCAACTTGGCCACCGACCCCCGCTCTGCCGAGATCTTGGCCCATTTTCAAGCCACAGCGAAAGACCGCTGGGATTTGCACGCCTACGACGCCGAAGTGCGCCAAAGCCAAGCGCGCCGTTGGGTGGTGTATGAGGCGCTGCGCAACGGCAGTTACTATCCGTGGGATTACCAACCCCTGCGCGCCGCATCGGAACGCTATATGCGCAACCATATGGATTTGAACATTCTGGAAGACAGCAAACGCTTTCCGCGTGGGGAATAATCCCGATGTTTTCTTTCAAGCGCCGAATTTTCTGCGAAAATTCGTTTGTGCGGCACGCAACAGGTCAGCCAAGCCAAAAAATGCGAGAGTTTTGCGAAAAGAACCGAATTTTCGCAGAAAATTCGTAGCCCCGCGCTCTAAGCCGAGCGTGCGGCCGCGTTCTGATCAATCAAATATCTTTGGCTCAACGGAATGGCCGCAGCCCCCAAAGACCTTGCCTGCGCGCCGACCGTACCCTGCCGCACCTGCGGCATCGACACGCCAGACAGGTCCAGTCGCGCCAAGGCCTCTTGCGTGCGCATCGTCACCATGGCGCGCACTTCGGGGGGCATCCAGCCGTCAATCAGCACGGCTTCCAGTTCCAGCAAAGCCGCCGCCGACAAGATGGCCCCTGCCAAACCTTCGGCGGCCAGATCGACCCAAGCTTGCAAGACCGGCTCTGGCACCTGCCAATGATCGGGGCTGTCCCACAGGTGATCGGGGGACTCCCCCGCCGCCGTCATCATCGCTTCCAGCACCGACATCGAGGCCGAATCAAACAGCCGCCGCATCTGGCCATCAGGGCCCTGCACTGGCAAAGGCCCGACCCCTGCGGCATTGCCCGTACGCCCCAAGAACAATTGCCCGTTCAGAACCAACCCGCCGCCGATGAAGGTGCCGAAGTAAAAGTACAAAAAGTCCTTCGGCCGCTCACCTGTACCAAAGACCAACTCTGCCCCGCAGGCGGATGTGGCATCGTTTTGTACATAGACTGGTAGCCCCGTCACCGCCGCCAGTTCGGCCTGAATATCGCGGTCGCGCCATGCGTCCATCGCGGCTTGCGGTGCGCCAAGGGCTTGCACCCAATTCCAAAGCTGGAACGGCATCGCGACACCCAGCCCACCGACCCGTCCGCGCTGCGCCGATGTCAGCAGGCCCAGCACGCCGGGCAGGGTGTCGGCCACAAAGTCCACCACGGCATCAGGCGTGGGATAGCGGTAAACGCGGCGGTGGGTCGAGCGCACTTGCCCCAGAAAATCAATCATCACCAGATCGGCCGAACGCCTGCCAATTTTCAGCCCCAGAAAAAACGCACCGTCAGCCGCCAGTGACATGGGAATCGACGGTTGGCCGATCTTGCCGCGCTGCGGTGCGCCGCGGTGCAGCAACCCGTCTTGCTCCAAAGCGCGCATGATGACGGACACCGTTTGCGCTGACAGTCCCGTCATCCGCGCAATATCGGTTTTCGCCAAGGCGCTGTGCTGGCGCACCAAAGACAACACCAGCCGCTCGTTGTAATCGCGCATCCCCGACTGGTTCGTGCCGCGCGGTGCTGCGGGCTCGACTCCGGGTTTTTCGCTGACGATTTCGGCGGGGGTCATGGGAACGTGTGGTCCTTAAGGCAAAATCAAACCGCGCGGCCGTCGGCCCCGATCACGCCCTTGCGCAAGATGACATTGGCAAACAGGGCGGGTTCGGTGGTGGCGATGATGGTGTGGGCGGCGCGGATGCGGGGGTACAGGTCTGCCCCGGCCAAGGGTTTGACGGCAAACTCCGGTGCAAGGCGGGCGCAGGCGGCGTCCAGCTCTTTGTGGAACTCGTTCGACTGGGCGGGGTCGTTGTTCAACGCCGCGCGCAGGATTGCATGGGGAACCGCGCGGTCCAGTGGCATCACGGTCAGGATGGCTTCCAACAGCGCCATCACCCCGTGCCCGTCGGCGCGCACCAGGCGGCGGGCGTGGTCTTGCGCGGGATAGTTGGCGTCCACCAAGGCAATCTCGTCCCCGTGCCCCATCGAGCGCAGCGTAAACAGCAGGTCTGGCCCCAGTATGGCAGGAATTCCGATCAGCATCTTTGGTCACCACGTTCAGCACAAAAGCCCGCCGAGCGGCAGGTTGACGCGACACTGGTCAGGAATGGCGAAGCTGTCAATAATAAATCTCAGAGATTTATCTATCTTGACGTAACGCAGGGAATCGGCTTTTGTGCGCCGCATCGCGGGGGGCGAGGTCGGGCAATGTCTTGCCGCACCCCTTGACGAGACAGTTTACTGACGGGGGGAACCATCCCCCCTTATCCTTGGGAGGACTACCATGAAGTTCAAAGCTGTTGCCCTGATCGGCGCTGCTGCACTTGCTTTGGTTGCGGGTTCCGCTTCCGCTGGCGATCTGGCTTGCCTGATCACCAAAAACGACACCAACCCCTTCTTCGTGAAAATGAAAGAAGGCGCTGAGGCTGCTGCCACCGCCGCTGGCCTTGATTTCCAAGCCTACGCAGGCATCAAAGACGGCGACGCTGCTCCGCAGATCACCGCCATCGAAAACTGCGTCGCGGCTGGCGCCAAGGGTATCTTGATCACCCCATCGAACGACTCGGTCGGGCCGGCTTTGAAAGCTGCGCGCGAGGCTGGTATCTTGGTCATCGCTCTCGACACCCCCCTGGCTGACAAAGACGCGCAGGACATCACCTTCGCAACCGACAACTTCGAAGCTGGCACCCTGATCGGTGCGTGGGCTGCTAAGACCCTCGGCGACGGCGCTGCGACGGCCAAGATCGCTATGCTCGACATCAACCACGACAACATCTCGGTTGACGTGGCGCGTGACACCGGGTTCCTGAAGGGCTTTGGCATCGAAGTTCCGGATCTGACCGTCATGGGTTCGGAAACCGACGCCCGCGTGATCGGCCACGAGCAGTCGGACGCCAACCCCGAAGGCGGCCAGAAGGCCATGGAAACCCTGTTGGCCAAAGACCCGGACATCAACGTTGTCTACACGATCAACGAACCGGCTGCTGAAGGCGCTTTCCAAGCTTTGAAAGCGGCTGGCAAGACCGCTTTGATCGTTTCGGTTGACGGCGGCTGCCCCGGCGTTGCCAACGTCAAAGCTGGCGTGATCGGCGCAACCTCGCAACAGTACCCGCTGCTGATGGCGTCCAAAGGCATCGAAGCTATCGTTGCTTTCGCCAAAGACGGCACCAAGCCCACAGCTTCCGAAGGCCTGTCGTTCTTCAACACCGGTGTGAACCTGGTGACGGACGCTCCGGTTGAAGGCGTTGAGTCGATAGACTCGACCAAAGGCACCGAGCTGTGCTGGGGCTAATAGGTTGGCTTGGGGCTTTAGGGCCCAAAGTCTGACTTGATTAAATGAAGGGCGAGGTTACTCTCGCCCTTCTTCATACCGGGGGCGGAACGTTCTCGGGCGGCTCTGATGGGGGGACATCCGCGGCGATGAGCGATCCAGACACACCAACCAAGACAATTTCCGATTTCGAAGCCAAGTTGGGGGCTGCCGACACAACGGTTGCTCAGTTTGACCGAGACGACAAAACCACCATCGCCAAGCTGCGCGGCTTTTTGCGCGACAACCCGACGATGATCCCCGCCCTTGTGCTGGTGATCTCGGTTCTGGGCTTTGGCATTGCCAATTCGCGCTTCCTTGGGCTGGGCGCTTTGACCACGGTGTTGCAGCAAGTGACGGTGACGGGCTTTGTCGCCTTGGCACAGTCTGTTGTGATCTTGACCGCAGGGATCGACTTGTCGGTGGGCGAAATTCTGATCCTGTCGTCGCTGGTGATGGGCAATCTGGCCGTGACCTTGGGCCTGCCTGCGCCGCTGGCGATTGTTATCGGCGTGGCTGTCGGCACCATCATGGGGCTGTTCAACGGCATTCTTGTGACCAAGATGAAACTGCCGCCCTTTATCGTGACGCTGGGCACGTTGTCGATCTTTCGCGCGTTGAAGCTGGCCTATTCGCATTCGGAATCGATCCGCAACGTCGATATCGAAGAAAAGGCGAACTTCCTGCTGTTTTTCGGCAACAAGTTTAAATTCCTTGGCGCGACCGTGACCTTTGGCATGATTATGCTGCTGATCTTGGCCTTTATCATGTGGTTCGCGCTGAACCGCACCGCTTGGGGCCGTCATGTGCATGCGATTGGTGATGATGCCGATGCGGCGATGCTGTCGGGGATCGCGGTCGATAAGACGCTGATTTCGGTTTACGGCGTGGCGGGCTTTATCTGCGGCTTTGCCGGCTGGGTGGCTGTCGGGCGGGTGGGCACCATCTCTCCCATCGGGTTTGAAACCATCAACCTTGATTCCATCACCGCTGTGGTGATCGGCGGCACCTCGCTGTTTGGCGGGCGCGGGTCGATTGTCGGTTCGGTTCTGGGGGCGATCATTGTGGGCGTGTTTATCACCGGCCTGTCTTTGGCAGGGGTGGACAGCTACTGGCAAACCTTTGCCACCGGCTGCCTTGTCATCATCGCTGTTGCCTTGGATCAATATCTGCGGAGGGCTTCGAAGTGACCGATACCAGCGTGACCCCAGTTATCAAAGCCCGCGGCCTGATGAAACGCTACGGCACCGTGGTCGCCATGAACGGCGCAGATTTCGACCTGTATCCGGGCGAGATTCTGGGCGTGATCGGCGACAACGGCGCAGGCAAATCGACCCTGATCAAGGCGCTGTCGGGGGCCGTCACCCCCGACCACGGCACGATCGAGCTTGAGGGTTCGCCCGTCAACTTCCGCCGCCCCGATGATGCCCGCGCAATGGGCATTGAAACGGTGTACCAAAACCTCGCCATGTCGCCCGCCTTGTCGATTGCGGACAACATGTTTTTGGGCCGCGAATGGCGCAAGCCGGGCTTTTTAGGCTCGGTCCTGCGCATGACCGACCGCGCCCGTATGAACGAGTTTGCCCGCACCAAACTGTCGGAACTGGGTCTGATGACGATCCAGAACATCGACCAAGCGGTGGAAACCCTGTCGGGCGGCCAGCGCCAAGGTGTGGCTGTGGCACGGGCAGCGGCCTTTGGGTCAAAGGTCGTGATCTTGGATGAACCCACCGCAGCCCTTGGCGTCAAAGAAAGCCGTCGAGTGTTGGACCTGATCAAAGACGTGCGTGATCGGGGCATTCCGATCATTCTGATCAGCCACAACATGCCCCATGTGTTCGAGGTCTGCGACCGTGTGCACATCCACCGCTTGGGCCGCCGCCTGTGCGTGATCGACCCCAAGCAGCATTCGATGTCGGATGCCGTGGCCTATATGACCGGCGCAAAACTGCCCGACGGCGTGACAGAGGCGGCATGACCCCCGCCGCCCTCGCCGAGATACTCCGCGCACAAGCGGCAGCACATCAAGGGCGGTTCATCGCCGCCCTTGCAGGCCCCCCCGGTTCTGGCAAGTCGACCTTGGCCGAGGCCGTGGTAGCAGAACTGGGCCCCAGTGCCCGCGTTGTGCCGATGGACGGCTTTCATTTCGACGACGCCATCCTGATCGCGCGCGGCCAACGTGCCCGCAAAGGTGCGCCGGAAACCTTTGATGTGGCAGGATACCGCCATCTTCTGACCCGCCTGCGGGCCGAGGATGAAGTGGCGATCCCCGTCTTTGACCGTTCGTTAGAACTCTCGCGCGGATCGGCTGATCTGGTGACGGCAGATCACCGCATTCTCGTGACCGAGGGCAATTATCTGCTTTTGAACGAAGCGCCGTGGGCTGACCTTGGTACCTTCTTCGATCTGACCGTGATGATCGATGTGCCTGAATCCGAACTGGACCGCAGGCTATTAGAGCGTTGGGATTTTTACGGCAAAACCCCCGCCGAAGCCCGCGCCTGGATCGATGGCAACGACATGCCCAACATCCGCCGCGTCACCCAAGGCTCGCGCCCGGCTGACATCACGGTGCGCTGGGGCTGATCAGGGCGTCATCGCGCGCCGCGCCTTGGCACGTTCGACGCCCAAGTGCCGCTCGCGCAGGATGATCAAAATACCCGCCAGAATAATCAGCGAAGCCCCCGATAGCATCGTCAGGCTTGGCACCTCGCCAAAGATAAACAGACCGATTCCCAGCGAAAAGATCATTGAGGCGTAGTCGAACGGCGCCACCAGCGAGGCGTCCGCCTCGCGGTAGCTGGCGGTTAGAAAAATCTGCCCGATCCCGCCCAAAATCCCGCAAGTCACCAGCAAAGCGGCCTGCGCGGGGGTGGGCCATATCCAGCCGAAGGGAATCGTGACCAGCGACAGCAGGGTTGAGGTGAGCGAAAAGTAAAAGACGATGGATGTGGTGGTTTCGGTCAAGACAAGCTTGCGCGCAAAGACTTGGGCAAGGGCTGCAAACATCGCCCCGCCCAGCACAACCATCGCCCCAAACGCCTCGCGCGTGCCCGCATTCGCCCCGACCGACAGCCGAGGGCTCAGCACGATCAACACCCCCAACAGCCCCAGCGCGACAGAGGCCATGCGAAACAGCCGCACCTCCTCGCCCAAAAACATCGCGGCTAGTATGACCACCATCAACGGCGAGGCGTAGCCCACCGCCGTCACCTCGGGCAGAGGCAGGTAAGACAGGCCTGCAAAGCCCAAGCCCATCGCAATCGTCCCCATTAACCCGCGCCAGACATGGCCGATCGGCTGAACAGCCCGAAAGCCCGTGGCCAATTGCCCTTGCCACGTCAGCCACACCACGATGACCGGAATGGCAAAGGCTGACCGGAAGAAAACCGCCTCGCCCGCAGGCACATGGGCGGCTTTGATCAGCGATTGCATGACGATAAACACCAGCACCGATACCAGTTTCAACACGATCCCGCGCAGCGGACGAGACAGGGGGGTGGTCAGCGCATCACTCATGCCCTACCTGACCATCCAAGGCCGCCCACCGCAAGGGCGCAAAGCGCTGGACGCCGCAGGCCATCTGCGCTTTGCTGCACAAAAGGAGATTGCCATGCCCCATTCCCCCCTATCCGCCCGCATCGCCCAAGGCCGTGGCCTTGAACCTGCCGATCTGGTGCTGAAAGGTGCCCGCGTGCTGGATCTGATCACGGGGGCGCTTGTGGCCAGTGATGTGGCCATCTGCGGTGATACGATTGTGGGGGTCTTTGACAGTTATGAAGGGCGGCAAGAGCTGGATTTCACAGGCAAAATTCTTGTTCCCGGCTTTATCGACACGCATTTGCATATCGAAAGCTCGCTTGTCACCCCGTTTGAATTTGATCGCTGCGTCACCCCGCATGGGGTAACTACTGCCATCTGTGACCCGCACGAGATTGCCAATGTCTGCGGGCTGACCGGCATTCACTACTTTTTAGATGCCGCGCCGTGTTTGCTGATGGACCTGCGCGTCAACCTGTCGTCTTGCGTGCCCTCAACCCATATGGAAACCACCGGCGCGCGCCTGTCGGCAGCCGACATCGCCCCCCTGATGAACCACCCCCGTGTGATCGGCTTGGCCGAGTTCATGAACTACCCCGGCGTTCTGGCCCGCGACCCCGACTGCTTGGCCAAGCTTGACGCCTTTGCGGGCCGCCACATCGACGGCCACGCGCCGCTTTTGCTGGGTAAGGATTTGAACGGCTATATCTCTGCCGGTATCCGCACCGAGCATGAGGCGACCTCTTATGCCGAGGGTCTTGAAAAGCTGCGCAAGGGCATGCGGGTGCTGATCCGCGAAGGGTCGGTGTCTAAAGATTTGGCGGCCATGGTGGGGCTGTTGACCGAAGGTCAAGCACCTTACCTGTGCTTTTGCACCGATGACCGCAACCCGCTGGATATCGGCGAGCAGGGCCATCTGGATTACATCATCCGCACCGCGATTGCCCTTGGCGCACCGCCCTTGGCTGTCTACCGCGCCGCCAGCCTGTCGGCGGCAGAGGCTTTCGGCCTCAAAGATCGCGGCTTGATCGCGCCGGGCAAACGCGCCGATATTGCGGTGATTGACAGTCTGGAAAGCTGCCAAGTCTCTGCCGTCTTTGCCGCAGGGCGTTTGGTGAGCGACGCCGCCTTTGCCGCGCGGGCCAGCGTGACGCCGGTGGCGCGCCACTCGGTCAAGGCGCGCAAGGTGACGGGCGCGCAGTTTCGCACGGGGGGCAACCGCGTGCAAACGCCGGTGATTGGCGTGATCCCGGGCAAGATCATCACCCAACATCTGACCTATGACATCCCGCCCGTCGACGGCGACAAACGCCCTGACATGGCCCGCGATTTGGTAAAAATTGCCGTGATCGAACGCCACGGGGTCAACGGCAATATGGCCACGGGCTTTGTGCAAGGCTTTGGCCTGCAACGCGGGGCGATTGGGTCAACCATCTGCCACGACCATCACAACATCGCCGTGGTGGGGGCAAACTACGACGACATGGCGCTGGCCGCCAACCGCTTGGGCGAAATCGAGGGCGGTTTTGTCGTGGTCGAAGGGGGCCGCGTTCTGGCCGAGCTTCCCCTGCCCGTGGCCGGATTGATGAGCCTGCAAAGCTTTGAAGATGTGCGCACTGCCCTGATCGCGCTGCGCTCTGCGGCGGATTCGCTGGGCGTGGTGCTGGAAGAACCCTTCTTGCAACTGGCCTTCCTGTGCCTGCCGGTCATCCCGCATCTGAAGATCACCGATCACGGCATGGTCGATGTCGATAAGTTCGAAGTGATGCCCTAAGCGCGGCTTCGTGCTATATCGCAACGATGCACCTTCCCCCCACCCTCTCC
>JBAXLX010000080.1:0-11577 GCA_037134595.1 Pseudomonadota bacterium | reverse complement strand
GCCCCCCCCTCTGTACCCCCTCAGAGTATTGCGACAAAGGGCAAGGAAAGTGGGGAAAGATTTGGGGATAGATTGGGGATAAGCTGGCAGGCGAATCGCAATTGTTGCGATTTGGTGGCGCGGTCGGGCTAAATGTGGTAAAGATGCGGCGTGGCGCTTGGGCGATTGCGGCGGCTTTGGCACTTATCCCCAGAGATATCCGTGGATTGCTTTGCGCCAAGCTCTGGGTCTAAGCCTGAGCGATCAAGCAACGGGGAAAGCGGATGAACGAACTGGCCACGCTGCGGCAGATGATGCCGGCCCTGCCTGAACCCGAAGCCCTGCCGCATAATATCGAAGGCGAGCAGCAGTTGTTGGGCGCGATCTTGACCAATAACGAGGTCTATGACCGTGTCGCCTCGTTGGTGCGGGCCGAGCATTTCTTTGATCCGGTGCATCAGCGGATTTTTGAACGCATGGCGGCGCGGATTCAAAAGAATGCGCTGGTCTCGCCTGTAACATTAAAGCCGTTTTTCGAAGATGATGCGGGCCTAAAGGAACTGGGCGGCACGTCTTATCTGGTGCGTTTGGCGGGGGCGGCGATCTCGGCCTATGCGGCGCGCGATTATGCGCAGATGATCTATGATCTGGCGGTGCGGCGCGAATTGATCGGGCTTGGCCGTGACATTTCGGCCCGTGCGGGTAAGGTCGAAGTTGACAGCGAACCGCGCGACCAGATCACCGAAGCCGAACAGCGCCTGTACAAACTGGGCGAACAAGGCGTGGCCGAGCGCGGCTTTCAAAGCTTTCTTAAGGCCGTCACCGATGCGGTTAACATGGCCAATGCCGCCTATCAGCGCGATGGCGGCTTGGCGGGGATTTCAACCGGCTTGGTCGATCTGGACAAAAAGCTGGGGGGGCTGCATCCGTCTGACCTGTTGATCTTGGCGGGGCGTCCGTCGATGGGCAAAACCTCGCTGGCGACCAACATCGCCTTTAACATCGCCAAAGCCTATAAGCGGGGTCGTCTGCCCGATGGCAGCGACGGCACGGTTGAGGGCGGATCGGTCGGCTTTTTCTCGCTGGAGATGAGTGCCGAGCAGCTTGCGGCGCGTATTTTGTCGGAAGCCTCCGAAGTGCCCTCGGAACAAATCCGGCGCGGCGATATGACAGAGGTGGAGTTTCGCCGCTTTGTCGAAGCCGCCAAAGCCTTGGAATCCTGCCCGCTTTATATCGACGACACGCCCGCCTTGCCGATCAGCCAAGTCGCCGCCCGTGCCCGCCGCTTGAAGCGCACGCATGGGCTGGACCTGTTGGTGGTGGATTATTTGCAGCTTTTGAAGGGGTCAAGCAAAGAAAACCGCGTGCAGGAAGTGTCGGAAATCACCCAAGGGCTGAAGGCCATTGCCAAGGAACTGAACATCCCCGTGCTGGCCCTGTCGCAGCTGTCACGTCAGGTCGAAAGCCGCGAGGATAAGCGCCCGCAACTGTCAGACCTGCGCGAATCCGGGTCGATCGAGCAGGACGCCGATGTGGTGATGTTTGTCTACCGCGACGAATATTACAAAGAGCGCGAAAAGCCCGGCGATCACGAATTGGAAAAGATGGCGCAGTGGCAGACTGTCATGGAAAACGTGCACGGCAAGGCCGAGGTGATCATCGGCAAGCAGCGCCACGGCCCGATTGGCACGGTCGAGCTGAGCTTTGAGGGCCGCTTTACCCGCTTTGGCAATCTGGCGCAGCGCTGGCAACAAGGGGCACAGGGGGGGTTTTAGGATGGATTTGGGTTTACAAGGCAAGCGCGTCATCGTCACAGGCGGCGGGGCAGGGATCGGGGCGGCGATCAGCCTGACCTTGGCCGAAGAGGGTGCTGTGCCCGTCATTCTGGCGCGGCGTGCGCCAGAGGGCGATTTTATGGCGCAGTTGCACGCGCTAGGGCCCGCCGAATTCATTCAGGCTGATCTGGCGCAAGATGACGCGTGCCGCCGCGCTGTGGTGCAGGCGCAGGCGGGGGGCGCGATTTACGGCCTTGTCAACAATGCCGGGCGCAATGACAGCTTGGGGTTAGAGGCCAGCCCCGATGCCTTTCGCGCATCCCTCGACCAGAACCTGCTGCATTACTATACCTTGGTGCATCTGCTGGCCGATGATCTGCGCGCCGAAGGGGGGGCGATTGTGAATATCTCGTCCAAGACGGCGATCACGGGGCAGGGGCATACCTCGGCCTATGTGGCGGCCAAGGCCGCGCAACTGGGGCTGACGCGGGAATGGGCGGCGGCCTTTGCGCCGCATGGCGTGCGTGTCAATGCTGTCATTCCGGCAGAGGTGATGACGCCGATGTATGCCAATTGGATCAAGACCTTTGACGATCCGGCAGCGCAACTGGCCAAGATCACCGCCCGCATCCCGCTGGGCCACCGCATGACGCTGGACCGCGAGATTGCCGCTGCCACGGTTTTTGCGCTGTCACCGCGCTCGGCCCATACCACGGGGCAGTGGCTGTATGTCGATGGTGGCTATACCCATCTGGACCGCGCTTTAGACAGCTAGCTTAAACAAAAAGGGCGCAGCCATGCTGCGCCCTTTTGACAGACTAAGCCAAGCCTTACTTCGCGCCGATCATCATGACCATCTGGCGGCCTTCCAGCCGCGGCATCGATTCGACCTTGCCGGCATCGCCGACATCTGCGGCCACACGGTGCAACAGTTCCAGCCCCAACTCTTGGTGCGCCATTTCGCGGCCACGAAAGCGCAGGGTGACTTTGACCTTGTCGCCCTCTTCCAAGAACTTCAGAACCGAGCGCATTTTGACATCATAGTCATGCGTATCGGTGCCCGGACGGAATTTGATCTCTTTGATCTCGATGATGTGCTGCTTTTTGCGGGCCTCGGCCTCGCGCTTTTGCTGCTCATACTTGTATTTGCCGAAATCCATGATCTTGCAAACCGGCGGTTCGGCGGTGGGCGAAATCTCGACCAGATCCAGACCCGCTTCCTCGGCCATAGCCATCGCTTGCGCGGGGGTGACGACACCCACATTTTCCCCGTCGGCCCCGATGAGGCGGATTTCAGGAGAGCGAATCCGATCGTTGATCCGGGGGCCGGTTTCGCGTTGCGGCGGAGCGTTGTGAGGGCGGCGTGCTATGGTTGTTGTCCTTATACCATGGGTCTGGGCGCTAAGATAACCCTAAGGCGCGGCGTCTTCAACCGTTAAGCGTGCGGCAATTCGCTGCATTGCGGCACGGCCCTTTCCATTGGTCAGCAATTCTGTCATAGGACACGCATGATTAACCGTCCTATGATGGAGACTGATATGAACAGAAACGTAATCATCGCGATCATCCTGGTTTTGGCCGCTGGCGGCTATTACCAATTCAGCTACAAGCCCGCGCAAGAGGCCAAGGCCGTAGCCGCCCAAGCCGCAGCCGATGCCGCTGCTGCCGAAAAGGCCGCAGCCGACCAAGCTGCCGCTGACAAAGCCGCTGCCGACAAGGCCGCTGCCGATGCTGCTGCCGCAGAAAAAGCCGCTGCGGATGCCGCCGCTGCACAAATGGCGGCAGACATGGCCGTTCTGGATGCGACCCCGTTTGATGCGGCCAAGGTTTCGGCTGTTATCGCGGCGTCGAAGCTGGATGATGCCACCAAAGCAAGCCTGACCGCTGACGTCACCGCTGCTGGCATGGATGCCACCAAGGTTGCCGCCACGGTTGCCAAGGTGAAAGCCGCTTTGGGCATGTAATCTGATCGGGCGGCTTCGGCCGCCTGACCAAACAAAAGCGCCGCAGCCCTAAGGGTTGCGGCGTTTTTTATTGCGCTTTGGGGCCGAATTTAAATCCCGTCACCGACAAAGGCTTTTTCGATCACAAACTGGCGCGGGTCGGAATTGGCGCCTTCGACCAGACCAAAGCCTTCGAGAATGACTTTGACATCGACGTTGAAGGCCAGCGATCCGCAGACCATGGCGCGGTCATGGGCGGGGTCCATCGGGGGCAGGCCCAGATCGGCGAAGACTTTGCCCGAAGACAGATTGTCGGTCACGCGGCCCATTTGGGCAAAGGCTTCGCGCGTGGTGGTGGGGTAGTATTTTAGCTTATCGCCTACCATCTCGCCAATCAGCGGATCGTCTTTGAGGCTTTCCACCAAGGTGCGGCCATAGTCTAGCTCGGCCACCTCGCGGCAGGTGTGCATCATGATGACTTGGTCGTATTTTTCGTAAGTTTCCGGTTCGCGCAGCAGACTGGCGAAGGGGGCAAAGCCTGTGCCGGTTGACAAGAACCAAATCCGTTTTCCGGGCAACAGCGCATCGTGCACCAAGGTGCCGACGGGTTTGGGGCGCAAGATAATCTCATCCCCGACCTTGATGTGCTGCAGGCGCGAGGTCAGGGGGCCATCGGGCACTTTGATCGAATAAAACTCTAGCCCGTCATCCCAAGCCGGCGAGGCGATGGAATAGGCGCGCAGCAAGGGTTTGCCGGCATCCCCCATCAGGCCGATCATCACAAATTCACCCGAGCGGAACCGCAGCGATTGCGGGCGCGTGACGCGAAAGGAAAACAGCCGGTCCGTCCAGTGGTGTACGGCGGTGACGGTCTGGGCATCGGGCAGGTGGGGTTTGGCGGCGGTTTGGGTCATCATTACTTGCTTCGCTTTGGGGTCAGATAGGGCATTACGTTAGGGCAGGGGGCTGGGAAAGCCCTTACGTTACGCCTTAAGCCGCGCCAGATAATCATGCGCGCGCCAGTCGGCACGGGCCAGCCATTGCGCTTGCGGTTGGCGCTGCGCCAGATCGTCGGGAATCTCGACATCGTCAAAGCCAACCCGCCGCGCCATGGCATATTGGTCGGCAATCACCGGCCCCACAGCGCGCAGATGGCCCTTGTAACCTGCCATGCGCAACCGCCGAGCAATGGTAAAGGCGCGACCGTCGTTAAAGGCGGGGAAGGCCACGCGGATCAGGGTCAGGTCCGCCAGATAAGGCAAAACCAAAGCCGGATCGTCGGTTTGCGCCAGATCGAGGGTGCCTTGGTGACTGGCAATCTCGGCCAAGGTCACAGTGGCAAGGGGCTGGGCGGGCTGAAAGCCTTGATCGGTGACGATCACGCTCATGCTGTAGGCTCCTGATAAGGTGTGATGCGGGTGGCGACACCGTTGACAAAGTGAATGCCGCATTCGGTTTTTTCGCTGTTGCGCCAACGCCCTGCGCGGGGGTCTTCGCCCGGTTGCACCGGCGTGGTGCAGGGCGCGCAGCCGATGGACGGGTAGCCTTTGGCGACAAGGGGATGGCGGGGCAGGCGGTTGTTGACCATGTAATCGTCGATATCCTCGCGCCCCCAATGGGCCAAGGGATTGACCTTGATACGCAAATCACCTTCGGCTTCAAAGAAGTCAACCGTTTGGCGGCTGGCCCCTTGATAGCGTTTGCGCCCTGTGATCCAGCCGTCAAACTCACCAAGCGCACGTTCCAGCGGTTCAATCTTGCGCACGCCGCAGCAGGCATCGGTGGAAAACTGGTGCAACGTGCCGTCGGGGTCTTCCAACGCCACGCGGGGTTGCGGGGCGCGGATGGTGCGAATGTCGCAGAGCGGCAGGCTTTCGGCCAGTCGGCGCTGATAGTCCAAAGTTTCGGCAAACAGCATCCGCGTGTCGATAAACAGCACGGGCGTTTGCGGGGCGATCACCGACACCAGATGCAACAGCACCACCGAGTCCGCCCCGAAAGACGACACCAGCGCCACCCGCCCCAGATCAGCATCGCTGAGCGCATGCTCCAGCACAGCCGTGGCCCCATGGTGACGGTAGCGCGCGTTCAGCGCAGCCACACGGTCCACCACCGGACCATGGTGCAGATCACGCGGCATCCGACGAGCCTTCGCTGCCATACAGCGCCAGCTTAAAGGGCCCCATGCCAACACGGCGGTATGCGTCAAGAAAGGTTTCCTCGGCATGCAGCCGCAGGCCCAAATAGGCCCGCAGAATGCGTTCGATGGCGGGCACAATCTCGTCATAGGCAAAGCCCGGGCCGGTCTTTTCGCCAATCGCCGCCGTTTGGGTGGCATCCCCGCCCAGCGTGATCTGGTAATTTTCCACCCCCGCGCGGTCCAGGCCCAGAATGCCGATGTGGCCGACATGGTGGTGCCCGCAGGCATTGATGCAGCCCGAGATTTTAATTTTCAGCGCGCCGATGTCATGCTCCAGCTTAAGCGCCTCGAAATGCAAGGCAATTTCTTGCGCCACGGGGATAGAGCGTGCCGTGGCCAAGGCGCAGTAATCCATCCCCGGGCAGGCGATCATATCCGACAACAGCCCGACATTGGCCGTCGCAAGGCCCACCTTGGCCAAGGCTGCATGAACGGCGGGCAGATCGGCCTTGTGCACATGCGGCAGGATCACGTTTTGCTCGTGGCTGATGCGCAACTCGCTGTAGCCATAGGTTTGCGACAGATCAGCAATGGCGCGCATCTGATCGGATGTCGCATCGCCGGGTGTTTGGCCATGTGCTTTGACCGAGATCGTGACAATCGCATGGTCGCCCTTGCGATGGGTTGACAGGTTGGTGTCGGCCCAAGCGCGAAAGACGGGGTTGGACTGATAGGCGCTGTCGTATTCTACAACCGAGCGGCTTTGCAAATCGGGCTGGGCAAAGGCTGCGCGGATATCGGCCAGTAGGGCCTGATCCGCGCCGCCAAACAGCGGGCGGACCTCGGCGAAGCGCTCTTCGATCATGCGGGCGATCTCGTCGCGGCCGGTTTCATGCAAGGTGATCTTGATGCGCGCTTTGTACTTATTATCGCGCCGCCCCAGAGTGTTATAGACCGACAGGACCGATTCCACATAAGGCAGCAGGTCTTCGATGGGCAAGAAATCGCGCACCAGATGGCCGATCATCGGCGTGCGGCCAAGGCCACCGCCCACAAACACCTCAAAGCCCGCCTCCCCTGCCGCATTGCGCGTCATCCGCAGGCCGATGTCATGCGCTGCGGTGACAGCGCGGTCATGCGGCGAGCCGGTGATGGCGATTTTGAACTTGCGCGGCAGGAACTGGAATTCGGGATGGTCGGTGGACCATTGGCGCAGCAGCTCGGCATAGGGGCGGGGGTCTTCGATCTCGTCCGCGGCAGCGCCTGCAAAATGATCCGCCGTCACATTGCGCACGCAATTGCCCGAGGTTTGGATGGCATGCATCCCCACATCGGCCAAAGCCTGCAAAATCGCCGGAACGTCGGGCAATTTGGGCCAGTTGAACTGGATGTTTTGGCGGGTGGTAAAGTGGCCATAGCCCTTATCCCATGTGTCGGCGATATAGGCCAACTGGCGCATCTGGCGCGGGTTGATCGTGCCGTAAGGAATAGCCACCCGCAGCATATAGGCATGCAGTTGCAGATAAAGCCCGTTCATCAGGCGCAGGGGGCGAAACTCGTCCTCGGTCAACGATCCGTCCAGACGGCGTTCGACCTGATCGGTGAACTGTGCGACGCGCGTGCGCACGAAAGCCTCATCAAAATCGGTGTAATCATACATGGGTCAGGTCCACTTGCTTGCCGTGGGCATAGTTTGACGGGCCGCGCGTGCGAAACGCTTCGCGGAAATGGATCGGTTCGGGGCCATTCGGGCCTGCCTTGGCATCGGCAAGATAAGCCCCCACCACGACCAGCTTTTGCCCTGCCGCATGCTGCAGGCGC
Source organism: Pseudomonadota bacterium (assembly GCA_037134595.1). Lineage (GTDB taxonomy): Bacteria > Pseudomonadota > Alphaproteobacteria > Rhodobacterales > Rhodobacteraceae > Stagnihabitans. Next base: position 3,919 of record JBAXLX010000080.1, on the reverse strand, counting down.
AGTTGGGCGTGGGCCTCGTCCTCGATCAGCTCGGCCTGATGGTGATGCGGGGTCCACTGGTCATCAGCGGTAAGGTACACCACATCGCCTTCGCGCAGGCGGTTGGCGGTGACGACTTTGGCGATATAGCGGCGGCTCATGCTTGGGCCTCTTTCAATTGGGGCAGGGCGACGGGAGTGAGCGGGTACAGGATAAATCTGGCGGCGACCACCCGCTGATGGCAGCGCAAGCCGTCTTGCACCCGCGATGCAGGGGTTGCGGGGGTATGGGTGCGGTCTGTCATGGCCCACTCTCGTTTGCTGCCGACTGTATAGAATATTTTCCCTGTTGACCGCCATGGACTTTAGGCAATAAGAATAACCTTCACAATCAGCGCAACTGACAGAACCTTGTTCTGCAAAAATGGAAAAAGCTAGAATGTCAGCCCAAGTCGACGAGTTAGACCGGAAAATCTTGGGCGAATTGCAGGTCGATGCCGAGCAATCCTTGGACGAAATCGCCCGCAAAGTGGGCTCGTCGAAGACGCCGGTGTGGAACCGCATCAAGCGCATGCGCGACAGCGGGATCATCACCCGCACCACGGCCATCTGCAATCCCGAAGGCTTGGGCCTAGAGGCGTGCTTTTTCGTTTTGGTGCGCACCAGCGAGCATGAAATTGGCTGGGAGAAGCGGTTTTTAGACGTCGTCCGCCGCAGGCCCGAAGTGCTGGAAGCCCATCGTCTGGCAGGGGATGTGGATTATATCCTGAAAGTCTGGGTCAAAAACGCGCGCGCCTATGACGCCTTTTATCAGGCGCTGATTTCCGAGGTGAAGATTTACAATGTGACAGCGCTGTTAAGCATGGAAGAAATCAAAATGACCACGGCTTTGCCGCTTTAAAGCAGCCAAAACACCGCACCCCCCACGGCGATGCCCGCCAAGCTGGGCCACAAAAAGCCAAACCCCACCACATTGCGCCCGATGGACGATGCTAAAACCGCCTTCGATGCCGAATTGACCGCAACCGCCAGTAAAATAACCTGTGCCAGATTTTGCGGATTCGCCGTCATGCGCGCCGTGGAAATGGTAATCGCATCCACATCCGCAAGGCCGGAAATCGCCGCCACAATATAAAGCCCCGCCGATCCGAAAGAGCGATGCGCAAGGCCAGAGACCAAAATCACAACCGTCAACAAAAGCGCCATGCGCAGCGCGCCAATCAAATCCAGCGGGCTGCGAATGCCCAGATCAGGGCGGGCAGGGGCCGTGGTGGTGCGCGCAAGCCAAGCGGCAATTGCCAGATAAGTCGCAAATCCCGCCCCGATCGGCCCCAGCAAATAGGGCAAAAGGTCTGGCTGTAAAAATCCTGCAATCACCACAACCCGCGCCAGCATCACCGACCCCGCCACCAGCATACCCGCCACCAACAATCGGGCAGGGGCCGCGCCGCGCGCAAGGCGCGCCAAGCTAAGGGTGGTGGCAGTAGACGAGGCCAATCCCCCCGCCGCCGCCGTGATTAAAATGCCCCAGCGCGGCCCCAAAGAGCGCACAGCGACATAGCCTAAAAAAGACACGCCTGCGATAGAGGTGGTTAAAATCCAAATCTCGCGCAGGTTTAAAAGCCCCCAAGGATCAATCGGCTGGTCAGATAAAAGCGGCAATAGCAAAAACGCCATCGCCAAAAGTATCAACCCATCGCGCACCTCAACTTGGGTCAAAGTCGCCAACCAAATGTGCAAAACCTCCCGCAGGGCCAAAAGCGCGACAGAGACTATGGCGGCAGACACCGCCACCTGAATATCGCCCGTGGCCGCCATGGCACCCAATAAGAACGCCAAAATACCCGCCAAAGCCGTTGTCGCCGACCAATCCCGCGAGGTCTGGCTTTCGCGCCATTGAAAAGTCGCAAAGACGGCGGCGAAGCCTAAAAAGGCAGTGGCACTGAAAGCCACGCCCAAAGTTTGCCCCAAAACGGCTGAAACACCGCCAATCAACCCCGCCAAAGCAAAACTGCGAATGCCTGAAGCGCGGTCTTGGGTTTCAGGCGCACGCAAGGTCCATCCACGTTCGATGCCGAACAAGATGCCGATGGCAAGGGCGACGCCTAAACGTAAAAGAAGGTCTTGATGATCCATAAGGTAGTGTGGGGCGTTGCGGGGCGGGAGTCAAAGGGGACGCGAGAATCCGATAAGCAATATTATGTAAAATATGGTACTACCAGATCAGGATTTCCGAAGAATATAGATGTCCATAATCCAACCATGCGCCGCGCGTGCTTTGGCGCGGGTTTGGATGATTTCCCCGCTGACCTCTGCCAAGTCGCCCGACAGAATGATCTGTTCGGGCATGCCCACATAGGCTCCCCACCAAATCGAAATCCCCTCAGGATCAAGGGTTTCAAACGTACAATTCCCATCCAGCATCACGGCCAATGTCTGCGCCCCCGCAGGCCAGCCCTCGGCCAGTTGGCGTCCTGTGGTGATGGTCACAGATTGGCCGATGTCATTAAGCGGTATGGCATGGGCCGCCGTCAGAACCTGCAGGCTGGTGATGCCCGGCACCACCGTGACGCTGACATTCTCCAACCTTGCGGCAATGCGCAGCGTCGAATCATACAGCGACGGATCGCCCCACACCAACAGCGCCACGCGCTGCGCGGTGTAAGCCGCCAGGGTTTCGGCCCAAACTGTCGCGATGGCTTGGTGCCAATCGTTCACGCCGGCCTGATAATCAGGATTGGCGGCATCGCGCACTGGCAGGTCGAATTCGGCGATTTGCACGGCGGGGTTTGTCACCACCTCAGCCAAGATCGCGTGGCGCAATTCGGCCAGATCGGCTTTGCCGCTTTTCTTCGGGATCATCACCAGATCCACCGCGTTCAGCGCCTTGACCGCTTGCCGTGTCAGATGGTCGGGGTTTCCGGTGCCGATGCCGATCAGGAAAAGTTCTGTCATGGCGCGGGGTCAGAGTGCCACAGCGTGACAATCAAGCCGCCCAGCACCGCCCATGTCACCATCCCCACCGCCAAACTGCGCGCCGCGAAGGACGAGGCGAGTTCGGGCGGCACCACGCCGCCGAAGCTGGCCAATTCCGGCGCGCCCCAGATATGGGGGGCGACCAAAATCACAAGCCCAGCAGCCCTTTGCCAAAGCCCCTGCCCGTAGGCTGCAAACCACAGGCCCACGCCTGTCGCCGCTGCCGTCGCCGCCCACCAAATCTGGCGCGCTGTCAGGTCGGCCGCTGGCGTGCCGGGCAGATCCGGCTGCAATCCCAAGGCTGGCATCATCTGAAAGGCCAAAAACCCCGCCAGACCCCATAATATGCCCTGCGACAAGCTCAGCTTAATGCCCACTTGCTCGGCCAAATTCATGCCCGCGATCAGCACCAGCCCATAGCCGCAATAGGTCAGCACGGCGAAAAGCACGGTCAAAGCCTGCCGATGCGCGCCACCTTCAGCGCCTTCGTCGTGATGATGCTCGCTGCCTTCGGCGGTCATATCCATATCAGGCATCGCCTGCGCCATGGCCGCGGCGCGGTCTTGAGGGCTGGCAATGCCTTGAAAATGCACCAATTCCCCAGCCTCATATCGTTCGGCCAGCAGGATTTTAGGTTGCACCAATAAAAATTGCAGCAGGGCGCACAGCAACCCCGCCGCAAAGCCAGCGACCAAGGCGCTGGACAGCATATGTTTCATGGCAAATCTGCCTTAGTGGCAGGGAAATCCGGTCGAATGGCGCATATGATGGGCCGCATCATGCAGGCCTTGGCTTTGTGCCAAGCCCCCGGCGAAGACCAGCGTCAGGCCGACCAAGGCCACGAACAGGGTTTGCGCCAGCACGGAGGAGCGTGCGGAAGTTTGGATCAAGTTCATCGTCTTCTCCTGTAGCCGTCACACCCGACAGCCGTTGTTTCTTCTTGCAAGGCCGGTCTCCTGACTCGC
>JBAXLX010000079.1:0-11657 GCA_037134595.1 Pseudomonadota bacterium | reverse complement strand
CCCTCTGGCGTATCGGACCGCTTGGGCCTGTTTCTGGATCTGACAGAGGTTGGCTATTCTGACACGCAAGATATCACCCTGTCGCCCGATGCCATAGCCGCCGCCCGTGCGCGGCGTGCGACCACCACCTTGCCCAAAACAGCACTGGAAAGCCTGACGACCGTGGCTGCGGCGATGGGCATCGCCTCGCTGCGTGCGCCGATGCTGGCTTTGGCGGTCGCACGGGCCTTGGCGGCGTGGCGGGGGGAAGATCAGGCGTCAGACACCACCCTGCGCCATGCGGCGGAACTGACGCTGGCCCATCGCGGCGATCTGCCGCCGCAGGCGGAGGATAACGACGCCCCACCGCCACCGCCAGAACCACCTGATTCGCCCGACCAAGGCGACCAAGACCAAGAGCAAAGCCAACAAGACCGCCTGCCCGATGACATCTTGCTAGATGCCATCCGCGCCGCCCTGCCCGCTGATCTTTTGGCGCGGCTGGCGGCAGGCAAAGCGGCCCGCAGCGCCAAGGGGTCAGGCAGTGGGGCGGTGCGCAAAGGCAACCATCGCGGGCGGCCCCTGCCCTCACGGCCCGGCACGCCGGGATCGGGCAAGCGGATTGATCTGGTGGCCACGCTGCGCGCCGCCGCCCCATGGCAACCGCTGCGCCGCCGCACGCCCGATGCGACACGGCTGGAAATTCGCCAAAGCGACCTGCGGTTGAAGCGGTATCAGGAAACCTCTGACAGGGTGCTGATCTTTGCCGTCGACGCCTCTGGCTCCTCCGCTTTGGCGCGGTTGGGTGAGGCGAAAGGCGCGGTGGAACTGCTTTTGGCGCAAGCCTATGCGCGGCGCGACCATGTGGCGCTGATCGCCTTTCGCGGCACGGCGGCGGACCTGATGCTGCCGCCGACACGGTCTTTGGTCCAAACCAAGCGGCGGCTGGCATCGTTGCCCGGTGGCGGCGGCACACCGCTCGCGGCGGGATTGCAGATGGCGTTTGAACTGGCGGGCCAGACCAAAGCGCGGGGCATGACGCCCACGGTGGCCTTGCTGACCGACGGGCGCGGCAATATCGCGCTGGACGGCACCGCCAACCGCGAGGCGGCTGAGGCCGACAGCTTAAAACTCGCCCGCGCCTTGCGGGCCACGGGTATTCCGGCGCTGGTGATTGACATTGCCAACCGCCCGCAACCCGCCCTGCGCCGCTTGGCCGAGGTGCTGGATGCCCCCTATCTGCCCTTGCCCCGCGCCGATGCCCAGCGCCTGTCTGCCGCCTTGCAAGGGGCACTGGGCAGCTAGATGCGCGCACCCATCCTCCCCGCCGATTGGCCCTATCGCGCGGCATCGCGCCACATCGCCTGCAAGCCACATCTGTGGCATGTGCAAGACGTGGGCACAGGCCCGCTGGTGCTGCTGCTGCACGGCGCGGGCGGGGCCACGCACAGCTTTCGCCATCTGATGCCGCTTTTGGCCCCGCACTACCGGATCGTGGCGCTGGATTTGCCCGGGCAGGGCTTCACCGTTCTGGGCGCAAGGGGGCGCTGCGGGCTGGACCCTGTGGCCGAGGATATCGCGGCGCTGATCCGTCAACAGGGCTGGCAGCCCTTTGCCATCATCGGCCATTCCGCCGGAGGGGCGATTGCCCAGCGCTTGGCGGAACTTTTGCCGCTTAAGGCGGTGGTGGGCATCAACTCTGCCCTTGGCCCGTTCGAAGGGGTGGAGGGCTGGCTTTTCCCGGTCATGGCAAAGGCATTGGCGCTGACGCCCTTTGTGCCGCGCCTGTTTAGCAAACTGGCCGGAACCCCTGCACAGGTGCGCCAATTGATCGCCACCACGGGCAGCACTTTAGACGCCCAAGGGCAGGCTCTATACCTGCATCTGATGCAAAAACCCGCCCATGTCAGCGCTACGTTGGCTATGATGTCGCAATGGACCCTGACGCCGTTTTTGCGGCGGCTGAAGGATCAAAAGGTGCCAAGCCTGTTGCTGACCGCCACCAACGACCGCGCCGTTCCGCCTGCCGTATCGGCACGCGCGGCGCAGGTTATGCCAAACGCCACATGGCATGACATCACAGGCTACGGGCATTTGGTGCATGAAGAGGCGGCAGAGCTCGTCGCCGCGCCGATTTTGGCGTTTCTGTCCAGCGTTCATCCGACAGGTGCCGCTTGATGGTCTCAGTCAAAAAACCCCGGCCCAGCCTCGGCCAGCAACTGATCGGCCAAGGCAGCGCCTATGGCCGCAGCATCGGCCACGGGGCCGCGCAATTCCCCGCTGATCACCCTTGCCCCGTCAGGGCGCAGAATTTCGCCGCGCAACCACAGGGTGGACCCTTCGAGCACGGCAAGGCCCGCGATGGGGGTTTCGCAAGACCCATCCAGCCGCGCCAGAAAGCCGCGCTCGGCGGCGAGTTGTTGGCCGGTGGGGGTGTGGTGAATGGCGGCGAGCATCGATTCCGCACAGGGGTCATCCAAGCGGCGTTCAACGCCGATAGCGCCTTGCGCCACGGCAGGCAGCATATCTGTCACGGCGATGGGCTTGGCGTGATGCGCCATGCCCAGACGGTTCAAGCCTGCCATGGCCAAGAAGGTCGCCGACGCCACGCCGTCTTCGAGCTTTTTCATCCGCGTTTGCACATTGCCGCGAAACTCGACCAGGTTCAGATCGGGCCGGCGGTGCGCCAACTGCGCACGGCGGCGCAGGCTGGAAGAGCCAACCGTCGCCCCCTGCGGCAAGTCCATCAACGCCGCGACACTGGGCGAGACAAAGCCGTCGCGCACATCTTCGCGCGGCAGGTAGCAATCCAAGATCAGACCCGCAGGCTGCAGCGTGGGCATATCTTTCATCGAATGCACGGCGATATCTATGCCGCCGTCCAACAGCGCCTCTTCAATCTCGCGGGTGAACAGACCCTTGCCGCCGATTTCTTTCAGCGCCTTGTCCAGAATCTGGTCGCCGGTGACCTTGATCACCACGATGTCAAACGCCGCTTCGGGCAGAGAATAGGCGGCCATAAGACAGCGCCGCACCTCGTGCGCCTGCCAAAGCGCGAGGGGAGAGCCGCGCGTGCCGATTTTGAAAGGGTGGGCGGGGGTGGGAAGTGCGTGTGTCATGCCCTAGGCATACCGCTGTCATTCTGCGCTGACAACTGCCACAACGCGATGTTAAACAGAACGATCCTTTGACCTGACGGAGCCTGACATGCCCAACAAGACCATCCTGCGCGCCTTGGCCGGCGAAGTCCTTCCCACACCGCCCATCTGGATGATGCGGCAGGCGGGGCGCTATCTGCCGGAATACCGCGCCACGCGCGCTCAGGCGGGGGATTTTCTGTCGCTGTGCTATAACTCGGAATTGGCGGCAGAGGTGACATTGCAACCGATCCGCCGCTACGGGTTTGACGCGGCGATCTTGTTTGCCGATATCTTGCTGTTGCCACAGGCGTTGGGGGCGGATCTGTGGTTTGAAAATGGTGAGGGGCCACGCTTGTCGACCATCACCAATATGGCAGGGGTCAAGGCGCTAAAGCCCAAGGAAGATATCCACGACAAACTTGCCCCCATCTATGAAACCGTGCGCATTCTGGCGCGCGAATTGCCGCGGGAAACCACACTGATCGGCTTTGCAGGCGCACCGTGGACAGTGGCCACCTATATGATCGCCGGACGCGGCAGCAAAGATCAGGGTTCTGCCCATGCGCTGAAGGCGGCAGACCGTGCCACGTTCCAAGCTTTGATTGACGCGATCACGGCGGCGACCATTGAATATCTGTCGATGCAGGTGCTGGCCGGGGCCGAGGTGGTGAAGCTGTTTGACAGCTGGGCGGGCAGCCTGAAGGGCCAAGATTTCATCGACTTCGCGCTGACCCCCGCCAAGCAGATCATCCACGCCCTCAAAGCGCGCCACCCCGGCCTGCCCGTGATCGCCTTCCCGCGTGAGGCGGGGCAGGGGTATGTGGGCTTTGCCAAAGCGACCGGAGCGGATTGTGTGGCCTTGGATAATTCCGTCAGCCCCGAATGGGCGGCAGAGCATGTGCAGGTGACTGGCTGCGTGCAGGGCAACCTTGCGCCCGAGCTTATGGTGACAGGCGGTGCAGCCCTTGTGCGCGAAACCCGCCGTGTGGTGGATGCCTTCAAGGGCGGGGCGCATATCTTCAACCTTGGCCATGGCATCACGCCCGATGCCGACCCTGACAACGTGTCGCGCATGATCGAAGCGGTGCGCGGTTAATTCGCCCGCCGCCCGATGGCCTCGCGATCAATCGGTTTGGGGCCATCAGGGGCGGGTTTGGGGGAAGACACGACCACGGGCAACATCTCTGCCGCTGTGGCACTGGGGCCGGTGGTTTCGACAGGTGCGCGCCAGCTCAGGGTGTCAAACCCCTGACAATTCTCGCAAATCGGCGTCCAATCCGAATGCACCGCATGGCATTTGTCGCAGCACCATTGCGGGCCGCGCGGGGCTGTCAGCGCTTTTGACAGCCATGCCCGCACCGTCGCCTCGTCCCCGCCTTCGCCGCGTTCGACAGCGGCCATGATGGCCAAGATGCGGCGGGTGGGCGCTGTTGTGGGCAAATCGCCCAAGGCGCGGCGGGCGGCGGGGAAATCTTCGGCGGCGATGGAAAGTTCGGCCAGCAGTTGCTTGGTTTCCACATGGTCTGGGTGCAGTGCTGTCAGCGCACGAAAGCGTTTCAGGCGGGCTTCGGGGGTTTCTTCGGGCTCGATCTCGGCAAAGGCGGCGGCTAGGTCGGGGTGGGGCATCGCCTCCCATGCTTTTTTCGGCACGCGGGTGGCGTTTTTCTTGTCGCCGCGATTCAGATAGCTGCGCGCGGCCATGGCGGCGGCGGGGATCAGGTCGGGCGATTGCTTGTTGGCGGCAATGGCGGCTTCTTGGGCGTCAATGCTGGCCCCTTCGTCAAAGACGCCTTTCGCCTCTTGCAAGGCCAAGACGGCATCGCGGCGGCGGAACAGGTCTTTGGGCAGCGCGCCCGATTTGGCCTGCGCGTTCAGCGTGGCGCGGGCCCCTTTCCAATCGGCGGCCCCCGATTGCAGTTTCAGCAAGATGTCTTGCGATTCGGCATGGCGGGGCTTTAGCTCGAACGCCTTTTGCGCCAGTTTCAGGGCGGTGTCGGTATCGCCCTCGGCCAGTTTTTGTTTGAGCAGGCCGCGAATGCCCACAAAGCGGGTGCGCGGGTCAGCGAGCAGGGCCTTGAACGCCTCAGACGCGCGGGGGGTATCGCCTGACAGGTCGGCGGCTTGGGCAATCAGCAGGTTGGTCAGTTCGGGGCGGTCAAGATAAGATTGCGCGCGCTGCGCCTTGATCAGGGCCAAGCGGCCTTCGCCGGCAGCAAGCGCCATCATGCCGTCAGCCAGCGCCTGAAAACCGCGTTTTTCGCGGTTGCGGTCAAGATAGCGGGAAATGGCGGTTTCATCGCCGTTCACAAAGCGCAAGACTGCCAGAAGCAGGCCCAAAAGCTTTAAGATGCCCCAAACAACGCCCAAAGCCACAAGGCCGACTATGGCGATTTGCAGTGGATGCAGAGTCAGTTCCCATCCGGCAAAAGACATGCGCAGCACCGCATCGGCCTGTGCCAGAAGGGTAAAGCCAAAGGCCAGCGCCAAAAGGGCGGCCAGAAAGACAACGATGCGCAAAAGCGACCAGATCATCTTAGCCTGCCTTTGCCAAAAGGGTCTGAAGGGCCGCTTGCGCATCCAGCCGCAATTGCGCCTGCGTGCGCCAAGCGGCCAAAGCGTCCTGCGCGGGGGCAGGCAGGGTGGCGATTTCAGCCAAAGCCTGCGCCACATCACCCGCCGTCAAGGCCGCCTCGGCCCGCGACAGGATCGCGTCAGGATCATTGCCGTCGCGCGGGGTCAGCGCGCGCACGCCCACTTGGGTGCGCAAAAAGTTCGCCGCCCGATCCGACCAGCTTTCGCCCATATCGGCCCGCAGGGCGGAGTCGAGCGCTGCGCGCGCACTGTCGGGGAAGGCGGTTTGCAAGGCTTGCAGGCTGGGCAGACCCGCAGCGGCATGGTCAGCCAAGACCGCGGGAAGGGCGGTGTCAGTCAACGCCGCCACCGCCGCAGGATAGGGCGCGCCGCTGTCCATCGCGGCGGCGATCTGGCGCAGGGCGGCGCGGGTCAGGGTGGCGGCGGCTTGGGTCTGGGCGGCTTGTTCGATGGCGGCCAATTTCGCCTCGGTCGCTTTGACCTTGGCGTCAAGATCGGCCTGCACTTGGGCAGAGACAACCGCAGCCCCATCGGTTTTGATCGCACCAACCTCGGCCCGCAATTGGGCGAGGGCGGCGCTATCGGTGCCGATGGGGGCGGGTTTGGATTCGAGGGCAGCGATTCGGGCTTCCAGCACGGCGATTTTTTGCCCGTCGACCTGCGGGGGCGGGGCGCTTTCAAGGGTGGCGAGACGGTCGCCCGCCTTTTGCAAATCTTGCTGCAGCGCCTGCACCTGATCTGACAGCGCCGCCACCTTGTCTTGCAACGTCACGACCGACGCCAGCGGCCAACCGTTGGGCACATATTGCGCCACCCCATAGCCTGCCGCCGCCGCCAGAACGCCGCCCAGCAGCGGCCAGATCAGCCAAGCAAAGCCCCCGCGCTTTGGGCGGGGGGCGGTTGGGGCCTGTGTCGTCCCAGCATCATCGGGGGGGGCCATGGCGGATCCTTCGCAGTGTCTATGGCCCTAAAGTAAGGCCGCAGGGGGGGCTTGTTCAAGGACCGCGCATCTTGGCCAACTGTGCCAGCACAGTTTCCAGCATTGAAGGCGCATCGGGATGGGCGGCAATCTCGGGCACGGTCGGGCAAAAAGCGGCCGCCTTGGCGACAGCCTGACTGATGGCAACCACGCTTAACGGCGCGTGTTTGGAAAGCTGCTGCCACGCGGCCCCAAGGATTTCAGCACTTCTGGGCGAAAAGAGCGGGACAAGAACGGGGGCATCGCCCGATATCAGCGCCACGGCCTCTTCGGTCAGGGGTTGGGCGTCTTGGGCGTAAACCACGCGCTCTTGGGTGAAAACACCGGCGGCTGAAAGCCGCTGAGCCAGGTCGCCCCGCGCCTCGCGCCCGCGCAGGTGGATCAGGTTTTGGGGGTTTTGCTGCAGAATCAGTGCCAAAAGCGCCTCGGCATCGCCTTGGGCAGAGAGAACGGAAAACCCCGCATCTTGCGCCACGTGTGCGGTGCGCTCGCCCACGCAATAGGCCAGATCGGGCAGCTGGGCGCGCAGATGGCGTGCCGCTTGCGCGCCAGTTTGCGAGGTGAGGATGATGCCTTGCAGCGGGCCTTGGGGCAAAGTGACCGCCAGAAACACCGGCGCCATCAGCGGCGAGATCACCACCCGCAGGTTCGGCACCCGTGCCCGCAGGCTTTGCGCAAAGCTGTCAGACTGCGCGGCGGGGCGGGTCAGCAGGACGGTTGGGGCCGTGGATTGTGCGGGCTTGGGCAAGGTGCTACCTCGGGCGGGGGTCGGCTTCATCTGGCCTGAAGTTTGTCAGGGGCGCAATGGGCGGGACGTTAACCTTTCTGGGCATCGAAAGCAGCTGCGACGACACCGCCGCCGCCGTGGTGCGCCGGCATGCGGACGGACGCGGAGAGGTGTTAAGCTCGCAGGTCGAAGGCCAAGCGGCGCTGCACGCCGATTTTGGCGGGGTGGTGCCGGAGATTGCTGCGCGCGCCCATGCCGAGCGGTTGGATCACTGCGTGGAACGCGCCTTGGCTGAGGCGGGGTTGGGGCTGGGTGATCTTGACGCTGTGGCGGTGACAGCGGGGCCGGGGTTGATCGGCGGGGTTCTGTCGGGCGTGATGCTGGCCAAGGGGATTGCGGCGGCGACGGGGTTGCCGTTGCTGGGGGTGAACCATTTGGCGGGCCATGCGCTGACACCGCGCCTGACCGATGGGGTGGGCTTTCCCTATCTGATGCTGCTGGTGTCGGGCGGGCATTGCCAGTTCTTGATCGTGCGCGCAGCGGACCAGTTCGAACGCCTTGGCGGCACGATTGACGATGCGCCGGGTGAGGCGTTTGACAAGGTGGCCAAGCTGTTGGCCCTGCCCCAGCCCGGTGGCCCTTGGGTCGAGGGTGAAGCGGCGAAGGGTGATGCCAAACGCTTCGCGCTGCCGCGGCCTTTGCTGGACCGTGCGGGCTGCGATATGTCATTTTCCGGCTTGAAAACCGCTGTGCTGCGGGCACGCGATGGGGTTATTGCGCAAAAGGGCGGCATCACGGTGCAAGACCGCGCCGATCTGTGCGCGGGGTTTCAGGCGGCTGTGGCGGCGGTGCTGGCCGAAAAGACCCGTCGTGCGTTAGAGATTTACCTGTCGCTGTCGCCCGACACCCCCACCTTGGCGGTGGCAGGGGGCGTTGCGGCGAACAGTGCCATTCGCACGGCGCTGCAAGGCGTGTGTGCGGCTTTGGGCGTGGCCTTTACCGCGCCACCCCTGCGGCTTTGCACCGATAACGCGGCGATGATCGCTTGGGCGGGGATTGAGCGGCATTTGACGGGGGGCACGTCAGAGGCCGACCTGACCGCCCGCCCGCGCTGGCCGTTGGACAGTTTGGCCGCTCCCCTGATCGGGTCGGGCAAAAAGGGGGCCAAGGGGTGATTGGCGTTGCGGGCGCAGGGGCTTTTGGCACGGCGCTGGCTGTGGCTTTGGCTGCGGCGGGTCGGCCATTGACGCTATGGGCGCGGGATGCAGATCATGTGGCGGCGATGGCGCAGGGCCGTACCAATGCGGCGCGGTTGGAAGGGGTGCGGTTTCCACCTAGCCTGACCGTGACAGCCGATCTGCGTGACCTTAAGGGTGCTGAGGCTGTCTTGCTGGCCTTGCCGATGCAGGCTTTGGCGGGGTTTTTGGCAGTGCACGGCGAGATTTTGAACGGGGTGCCGCTGGTGGGTGCGTGCAAAGGGATCGACCTTGCCAGCTTGCGTGGGCCCACCGCTATGGTGCGCGACTTTTGCCCGCGAAGTGATGTGTCAATTCTGACAGGGCCAAGCTTTGCGGCAGACATTGCGCGGGGTTTGCCGACGGCCCTGACGCTGGCCGGCGAAGGTGCCGAACATCTGCAATCCCTGCTGTCTACCGCCACCCTTCGGCTGTACCGCAGCGCAGATGTGGTGGGGGCAGAATTGGGCGGAGCATTGAAAAATGTCATCGCCATCGCCGCAGGTGTGGTGATGGGGGCGGGCTTGGGCGAGTCAGCGCGGGCGGCGCTGGTCACGCGCGGCTTTGCCGAAATGCAGCGCTTTGCTTTGGCGCAGGGGGCGGCGGGGGATACGCTGCTGGGGCTGTCGGGCTTGGGAGATTTGATTTTGACCTGCACCTCGACCCAATCGCGCAATCTGCGCTACGGCATGGCGCTGGGGTCTGGGCAGACGTTTGACGCCAAAACGACCGTAGAGGGGGTGGCCACGGCGCAAGCAATCAGCCAGATTGCCCGAAAGCTATCGCTGGATATGCCAGTGTCGACTATGGTCGCCCGACTAATCGGGCAAGAAATCTCGCTGGATCAGGCCATTCACAGCCTGATGTCGCGCCCGCTGCGAAAGGAATGACATGCGCGTTGCTTTGATCTGTATCGACAAGCCGAACTCGTTAGAGGTGCGGATGGCCAACCGGCCTGCCCATGTAAACCACCTGAACGCCTCGGGCGTGGTGGAACTGGCGGGGCCGTTCTTGGATGCCCAAGGCCAGATGTGCGGGTCGATGATTGTGCTGTCGGTGGACAATATCGAACAAGCGCAGGCTTGGGTGGCGGAAGATGCCTATACGCAGGCCGGGCTTTTCGCCTCGGTCGATATTCGCGAATGGAAAAAGGTGATCGGATGAGCTTTTGGCTGTTCAAATCCGAACCCAATGTGATCAGCTTTCAAAGCCTGTGGGACAAGCTGCCCGCGGATGAGGAATGGCACGGCATCCGCAACTACGGCGCGCGCAACAATATGCGGCAGATGAAGCTGGGCGAGCGGGGGTTTTTCTACCACTCCAACGTCGGCAAAGAGGTTGTGGGCATTGTCGAGGTCACCCGCCTGTCGCAGCAAGACAGCAAGACCGATGACCCCCGCTGGGATTGCGTGTGCTTTCGCCCCGTGGCCAATCTGCAACGGCCCGTGACGTTAGAGATGTGCAAGGTGCAGCCCGGTTTGGAAAAGATGGTGCTGATCAACAACTCGCGCCTGTCGGTGCAGCCGGTATCGGCGGAAGAATGGCAGATCATCTGCGATCTGGGCGGGGTTGGGGCGTAATTTCCGTTTCCTTGCGGGGCTGGGGGCGCTAGCCTTGCCCTTCCGCGTAACAGGAGAAATGGGATGCAGGTTCTGGTCGTGATTTTGGCAACCGTGGTGGCCTATGCCTTTGGTGCCTTTTGGTACATCTTTATGTCAAAGCCGTGGATGGTGGCGGCGGGTATTCCGAGGGACGCCAGCGGCAAGCCGACGCGCAACGGCGGGGCGATGCCCTTTGTGATCGGCTTTGTCGCCACGCTGCTGGTGGCGGGCATGATGCGCCACATCTTTGTGCAAAGCCATCTGGGAACTGTTGGCTTGGGCGCGATGGGCGGCTTTGGGATCGGGGCGTTCTTGATCACGCCTTGGGTGGCGATGAACTACAGCTACGCAGGACGCCCCCTTGCGTTGACGCTGATTGACGGCGTGAATTCCGTCGTGGCCTGTACGTTGATGGGCATCGTGTTCGGCGCTTTCGGGGTTTGATAAAAATGAGGGGCCCCTACCCCTAGGAACCCCTCACCACCCCACGCGCTCCCAGCACCGCACGTGTTCTATGAAAGGTTCAGGACGTAATGCCCTTGGACTGACCATAGGCGAAACGCGGTCCCAAGGCAAAAGCAAAGCCCCTAAACCTTTAGTCAAACCAAAAGCAAAAGCCCGCCAAACGGCGGGCTTTTGGGCTTTCGCTCTGCTTTGCAGATCAATAGCGGTAATGTTCGCTCTTGAACGGCCCATCGACCTTGACGCCGATGTAGCTGGCCTGTTCGGGGCGCAGCTGGGTCAGCTTCACACCGATTTTCTTCAGATGCAGGCGGGCGACCTTTTCGTCCAGCTCTTTGGGCAGAATATAGACGCCGGGGGCATAGGATTTGCCCTTGGTCCACAGTTCCAGCTGGGCCAGCACTTGGTTGGTGAAAGAGGCGCTCATCACGAACGACGGGTGGCCAGTGGCGTTGCCAAGGTTCAAAAGGCGGCCTTCGGACAGCAGAATGATGCGGTGCCCGTTGGGCATTTCGATCATGTCTACTTGTTCTTTGATGTTGGTCCATTTGTGGTTGCGCAGAGCGGCCACTTGGATTTCGTTGTCAAAGTGGCCGATGTTGCCGACGATGGCCATGTCTTTCATCGCGCGGATATGCTCGATGCGGATGACGTCTTTGTTGCCGGTGGTGGTGATGAAGATATCGGCTGAACCAACCTCATCCTCAAGCAGGGTCACTTCGAACCCGTCCATCGCGGCTTGCAGGGCGCAGATCGGGTCAACTTCCGTCACCTTCACCCGCGCACCAGCCCCGCGCAGCGACGCGGCAGAGCCTTTGCCCACATCGCCGTAGCCGCAAACCACGGCAACCTTGCCCGCCATCATGGTATCGGTGGCGCGGCGGATGCCGTCGACCAGCGATTCCTTGCAGCCGTATTTGTTGTCGAACTTCGACTTGGTGA
>JBAXLX010000078.1:0-11668 GCA_037134595.1 Pseudomonadota bacterium | reverse complement strand
CAGCAACTCGTCCTCATCCAACGGCGATATCACCCGCCCGTCAAATTCATTGCCACCGTGGGCCATCCAGGAATGGTTGCCAATCGTGGCACGCAAATCTTCGGGCCAGTCGACCATGGGGGGGAGCGAGGCCGTCGCGGGCAGCCCCAAGCGCACGGCGGCGGTTTGGGCCAGATCGCGGCGTTGGACGACCGCGTTGGTAAAATGCGTCGTGCCGATCATCACCACATCGACAGACCTTGGTTCCATTTTGGACGCGGCCAAGACCATCTTCAACGCTTCGACCACGCCCGACATCACATCGGCTGTGGTCGGGGCCTTGACCCCTGCAAGGACGGTGTCGCCGTCCATCACAACGGCATCGGTGTTCGTGCCGCCAACGTCTATGCCTATGCGGATCATGGGGTACCCTTTCCAGTGGCTTGGCCGCGCAGGGCCAGCAGTTTTTCAGCAGTGGGAATTTCGCCGTCAATCAGCGGAATGATGGGGCGCATCGCCTCTTCCTCGGCCGAGATCACCGGCACCGAGGCAAGCAAAAGCCGCGTGTAATCATGCTGGGGATGTTCAAAAACCTGCGCCGTGGGGCCGGTTTCGACGATCTGGCCCAAGTACAAAATGCCCACCCTTTGGGCAAAATTGCGCATCAACGACAGATCATGCGAGATGAACAAAAAGGTCAGGTCCAAAGCGCGGCCAAGATCGGTCAAAAGGTCCATCACCCGCGCTTGAACCGAGACATCAAGCGCCGAGGTCGGCTCGTCCAGCACCAAAAGCTTGGGTGCTACGGCCAAAGCACGGGCAATGGCCACGCGCTGCTTTTGCCCGCCCGAAAGCTCGTGCGGATAGCGCTGCGCAAAGGCTTTGGGCAGTTGCACCATCTCTAAAAGCTCGCCAATTCGGCGCGGTTGGTCGGCGTGGTCAAAGTCGTGCGCCACCAAGGGCACCGCGATAGATTGCGCCACCGTGCGACGCGGGTTCAGCGATGCGCCGGGGTTTTGAAACACCATCTGCACCCTGCGCCCATGGGCCCGTGTGCCGATCTGGCCCGCAATATCTTGCCCATCAATCAAGATCGCGCCCGAAGTTGGCCGTGTCAGCCCCATGATCATCCGCGCAATGGTGGATTTGCCCGATCCCGATTCCCCGGCCAGCCCATAAACTTGGCCCTTTTCGATGGCAAAGGACACGTCCGAGACGGCTTTGACCTCTCCGGTCTGGCGGCCAAAGGCGCTGTGGGTCGGGAAGCTTTTGGTCAGGGCGCGAATTTCCAGCATGGCCGTCATGGCGTCACCGTGCCGTATTGGGTGCCACCGGTCAGGCGGGGCACGGCGGCGATCAGGCTTTTGGTATAATCGGACTGCGGACTGGCAAAAAGTGTTGCCGTCTCGGCCTGTTCGACCACGCGGCCTTTGTTCATGACATAAACGTAAGACGAGGTTTCGCGCACCACGCCCAGATTATGGGTGATCATCAACAGCGCCAGCCCGCGCTGGGTGACGAGATCTTTCAACAGGCGCAAAATCTGGGCTTGGGTTGTCACATCCAGCGCGGTGCCCGGTTCATCGGCGATGAGCAGCGCTGGTTCTGAAAGCAGCGCCATGGCGATAAGCACGCGCTGGCGCATCCCGCCTGACAGCATGATGGGATAAGAGGATGACACCCGTTCTGGATCGCGCATCCGCACTTGGGCCAGCACCTCATGCACCCGCGCCATCCGGTCGCGGGCCGAGCGGCTGCGCCCCAAGCGGCGGTCGGCATATTTCAAAATCGTGCCCATTTGGTCGGCAATGGTGAACACCGGGTTCAGCGAGGACATCGGGTCTTGAAACACCATGCTCATCGCCGTGCCGCGCAGGGCAAGCCTTTCGCTGTCCGCCAGCGTCAGCAAATCGCGGCCATCGTAAAAGATCTGGCCCGAGCGGATCGTGGCAGGCGGTTGGCGCAACAGCCCCATGATCGCCTTCATCGTCACCGTCTTGCCCGAGCCTGACTCGCCCACCAAAGCAATCTGGGCATGGGCTGGCACATCCAGCGATACGCCGTGCAGCACTTGGTGCGTCTGGCCATAGGTGGTGAACTCCACCGACAAATCGCGCACGGACAACAGAGCGCTCATCGCACATCCTCGACATCGAACAGATCGCGCAACCCGTCGCCCAGCAGATTGAAACCCAAAGCAAGGAACAAAATGGCACAGCCCGGCAGCACCGATTCCCACCAGTCATCGGGCAGAAAACTGGCCCCCTGTGCGACCATCGTGCCCAAATCGGGCGTGGGCGGTTGGATGCCAAGACCCAAAAAGCTGAGCGCCGCGCCGACCAGAATGACAAACCCGCAATCAAGCGAGGTTTTCACCGCAATTGCCGAAACGCAGTTGGGCAGGATCTCGCGAAACAGAATGTGAAACTTCGATGCGCCCAAAGTCTCGGCCGCTTCGATGAATTCCTGCGTGCGCAACTGGCGGGTGATCGAATAGATCATCCGCGTGTGCCATGTCCACCAAAGCGAGGCGATGGCCAGCATGGAATGCAGCAAATCGGGCGATAAGACGGCGGCCACCGCCAAAGCCATGACCAAGGGCGGGATCGCCAAGGCGATGTCAGTAATGCGCATGATGACAATCTCGGTCCAGCCGCCGAAATAGCCTGCCGCCATGCCCAAGATCGTCCCAGTGGGAATGGCGATGCCCAAAACCACCCCCGCCAGCAAAAGCGAGATGCGCAGGCCAAAGATCACGCGGGTAAAGATGTCGCGGCCGACATTGTCGGTGCCAAACCAATTCACCGCCGAGGGTGGCAAATGGCGCGCGCGAAAATTGGTGACAGCGCCGACATGGTCAGGAAAAGGCGTGATATAGGGGGCCAAGATGGCGGCCAGCACACAGACAACCACGATGACCAAGCCGATCATCGCCGTGGGGTTGCGCGAAAAGCGGTACCAGTTTTGGTAGGCATTCGACAGCATCAGGTCAGGCGGGGCCTCGGTCATCGTCTGCCCCTGATCCGCACGCGGGGGTCGACAAAACCCACCAGCACATCAATCGCCAAATTCACCAGCACAAAGAACACGCCCGAGACCATCACCACCCCCATGACGGCGTTCAAATCTTTTTGCAAAATGGTGCGGATGCCGTAAGCGGCCATACCCGGCCAAGCAAAGACCATTTCCACCACAAATGCCCCGCCGATCAGGCTGGCAAATTCCAAGCCCATGATCGTCAAGGGTGGCACGAAACTGGGCCGCAGCATATATTTTGTCACCCGCAGCCATTCGGGAATGCCAAAAGCCCGCGCCGCCTCGATATAATCTTGGCGCGAAACGTCGATCATCGAGGCCCGCGTCAACCGCGCCATCTGACCCATCGTGGCCGCCGCCAAGGACAGGGCGGGCAGCAGCAGGTGGCGAAGCGCTTCGCCAAACACATCCAGCCTGCCGCTGATCAGACTGTCGATCAAAAGCAGACCCGTCCAAGAGGCCTCAAATTCCATCGAATTGGGCAGGCGTCCCGTCGTGGGCAAAAGGTGCAGCACGTAACCCGCCAGAATTTGCAGCAAAAGGGCCAGAAAAAAGCTGGGGGTGACCGCGGCAAAGATCGCAAAGACGCGCACGGCGGTGTCGGGCCATTTGTCCTTCCAGTAGGCGGCAATCATGCCAAGGGGGACGCCAAAGCCCATGGCCAATATCATGGTGCACAAGACCAACTCAAAGGTCGCGGCAAAGGTTTCGCGGATGTCGTCGTTCACAGGGCGTTCGGTCAGCAGCGATTTTCCAAGATCGCCGCGCGTTAGCCCTTCGATAAACAGGGCGTATTGCTGCACGATTGGCCGGTCCAGCCCCAGTTCCGCCTGCATCGTCGCCACCTGCTCTGGCGAAGCGCGTGGCCCCAAAGCCATGCGCGCCGGATCCCCCGGCACAACCCGCGCAATCACAAAGATCACCATAGACAGGCCCACCAGTACCAGAACCGACCAAAGGACGCGTTTGATAAGGAAGGACAGAAATTCCATCAGATGTCCGTTGTTGCAAGGTCAAGAGCACAAGAGTGCCCATCCCCGACCTGCGGGGATAGGCCTTTCATCCAAACCGGCTGCTTACTTGCAGGTCCACTGGTAGCGGGTGAAGTCGTAATCAAACGACTGCATCGGCACGGCATTGAAACCTGTCAAACACTTGTCCATCGCGTGCTGCACCGTTTGGGTCAGAAGGTACACGTCGGGCTTCATGTCATCGAGTTTGGCCTGCAATTCCTTGTAGATCTTGGCCTGTTCTGCCGTATCACCCGTGGCCCGCGCCGCGTCGATCATCGCATCGACCTCAGGATCATTGACCCATTCCATCGAAGCCCAAGTGCCCGCCGCCTTGCTGTGGTATTGGGTGAAGAACATCGAGTCCGGCGAAGGATAGGTGGGGCCGAAGAAGATCTGGTTGACGGCGGGTGTCGTTTCCACCTTGCCTGCGATTTCGGTGATGCGGTTCCACGGATCGGCGGCTTGGGTGACCACAAAGCCCAATTGCTCCAGATTGGATTGCATCAGCAGGCTGATTTCTTCCTCAAAGCCGGTGCCGGCCACATAGCCCAAGGTGATCGGAATCGCAGATCCGGCGTATTTCGACTGGGCAATCTCGGCCTTTGCCCCTTCCATGTCGAACTTGGGTTCGGGAATGTCGTCATTGTGATAGGCAGCGAAAGCCTTGGGCAGCGGGGTCGACAGCACCCCACCCGGGAAGATCACCTGACGGATCGTGTCATAATCCGTGGCCAAGGCCAAAGCGCGGCGGATGTGGATGTCATCGGTCGGGGCGACTTTGGTGTTCAGCTTCAGATAAAACGCCGTTCCGGTGTCTTGGCTGACCATCTGGAAGCGGCCCATATCGACCAAGGCCTTATAGGTCTCGGGCGACTGGAACTGGCTGGTCATGGTCAATTCGCCCGAAGCTGCCAGCGATTTAACGGTGGCCTCGTCGCTGGTGATGATCCAGTGAACGGTGTCAATCGGGCCATCCAGGAAGCCCTTGTAATAGTCGGGGTTGCGGGTGATCGTCATCTCTGCGCCACGATCCCAGCTTTTGAGCGAATAGGCACCAGCCCCTGCCACATTGGTGGCAAGCCAAGTCTGCGCATCATCCGTGCCTTCGTTGGGCTTTACGACGTCGGCGTTCAGAATGAAGATCGCGGGCACGGTGGTCAGGAAGGGCGCAAAGGTCTTGGCCAAGGTAAACTTGACCGTCTTGGCATCGACCGCCGTGACCGAACCGGGTTTAAGCACATCGGCGAACAGGTTCGCCGGACCTTGGTTGATGCGCAACAAAAGCTCGATCGAATAGATCACATCCGACGCCTCGACCGGCGAGCCATCGGTGAACTTGGCGTCATCGCGGATCTTGAAGGTCACCTCTTTGGCATCGGCCGAGACCACCCAGCTTTCGGCCAATTCGGGGATCAAATTGCCCGAACTGTCGACCGAAATCAGCCCGTCATACAGGTTCACCGCCGCCATATAGTCGGTGTAATCCGAGATTTTCGCCGGGTCGATCGTGCCGAAGATTTGCACCGTGTTCATCGTCACCACGGTTTGAGCAAAACTTGGGGCCCCGAACGCCAAAAACGCCACGGCCGCAGTAGAGGCAAGAAGCTTGGTATATGTCATCGTGTTTCCCTGAAGCTGAAAGCCGGTAGCCCCGGCAGGTTTTTGGTGAAGACAAAAGTTTGGCCGGTAGACCCGGGCACTTTCCTGAAGGTCAGAGTGACGGAGATTCGCCCCATCGAACAAGCCATGTCATGGATAGGTTTTTATGATATTCGGCTAGGTTTTTGAATAAGCGACCCCTTAGGCGACCAAGCCCAAGGCCGCCGCCGCCCGCACGGCCTCTTTGCGGCCCTTGCAGCCCAACTTGGCATAGACATTGCCAAGGTGAAACTTCACCGTCGCCTCGGACAGGCCAAAGGCGTGGGCGACGAATTTGTTGGATGCGCCTTCGCAAATCGCCTGCAAAATGCGGGTTTCCTGGCGGGTTAGGCCACTAGAGCGGCCAGCAGGCCCCTTGATCGTTCCGGCATCGCGCATTTTGCGCAACACTTGGCGGGCAGGGGGCGAGGCGTCCAGAAAACTGGCGATTGAGGCATTGCCCAACAAATCGGCCAGAAAGGGGCGCTCTTCGGTCAAGGGGGCGACGGCCCCCAAACTTGCCGCAGTTTCAAGGGTTTTTAAAAGCCCGGCCCGCGCGGCAGACGGGTTGCGCTGCCAGCGGTGGCAATAAGCCGTCCAAATCTCGACCCCGATGCGTTGGCGGGCGGTCAGCAATGAATTGGCCGATACTGCGGCGAGCCTTTCGATCAATCCCGCACGCTTTGGCCCCTCAAAGGCCAGATGCCTCAGCCATAAAAGCGCCGCGGCCAGATCATCGCGATCATTCAATCGGGCGAATTCGCCGGTTTGGGCCAAGACCCAAGCCCGCGAGATGCGTTGCGGCAAAGCGGCCAAGCGTTCTGCTGCTTCTTGCCAACGGTTGGCGTTTTGCAACAAAACCACCTCGCGCAGATCCATCATGACGCCAAGACCCGGATTGCGCCAATCGTTCAGGCGCCACCGATCCAGAAAACTGCGTGCCGAGAGAGTGGAATAGTGCTGCGACAAGGCCAAACTGCCGTAATACAGCGCCAATTCGATCAGGTTTGGCCAGATTTCGCCGTTAGAAAATTCGTCAAACTCTTGGTTCAAAAACCGCGCCAAGCGTTCCACCTTGCCGCCCTCGTAATTGATGCAGGCGATCAAAAGAGTCAATAAACGCTGATCAGACGGGCTTTCAAACGGCACCGAGGCCAGTTCCGCTGTGGCCATTTGAGCAAATGTCATCGCCGCAATCGCATCGCCCGAAGTTAACCGCCCCATCGCCTGATGCAGCGAAATATAAAAAACCAACAGCGGCACTTTGGCCAATTGATAATGATGCCGCGCGCGGCGGGCCAAATCCTCGGTTTCGACAAAGCGGCGTTTACGGGCAAAAAATTCCAGAACCGCGTTGTAAAAGCTGCCACGTGCCAGATGGTCTTCCAGCGGGAATTCATCCAGCAAGGCGAATATCTGTTTGAGCAAAAATTCGGTGACCTGCACATCCTCGTAGATCAACATGATCAGCCGAAAAGCCCGAAATTTCAACGAAAATCCGGAATTTGGCGCAAAGACCGTTGACGGATCGTTGGCCGCAGGGCCAAGCCAATCGGCAATCAAACGCCGCGCCAGTGTCATGTGACCCTGCTTTAACGCCTGCATGGCCCGACACAGCATCAGTGTTTCTGAAGATTGTGTCAGGTCTTCGGGAAAGCCTGACAAAACTTTATCAAAGGCCGTTGATCCGTAAATATGGATGAAAAAATCGTCATGCCCCCTGTTCAGCGCTTGAAGGGCAAGATCAAACCTGAGGGCGCTTTGATAGGCGGTTATGGCGTCTGGCAAGCGATTTTCAGCCTCAAATGCCTCGGCCAAGCGCACCGCGTCTTGCGGCACGCCGCGTCTTTTGTCAATTTCCCCCTGCACGGCTACCCTCAATTGATCCGCAATACCTTGGGGAATTTCATCCGGCAAAATCTCGAGCTGTGAGAGGGATTGTCCGTCGTCTGCCTCTAAAGCCGTTGAAAGCCGTACCAAATCGACCGAGTCCAGATTTGCAGCAATTTCTGTTTGCAAAAAACCGCCAATGATCTTTTTGCTTGTCGCCCGCATTCCTATCAAAAGTGGCCAGCCGGCTGTTTCAGACAAAAGCTCTGCTGACGATTGCTGGACTGCAATCTGGGCCAATTCGTCTAGGCTAAAAGCCAGATCACGGCCGGAAAAGCGCAAGACCGCGCCATAAATTTCCGCTCGGTCCAGACCGGGCAGATATGCGTTAGGCCGCTTTGCCAAGATAAGGCGATTTTGGCCCGTCAAGAACCCGTCCGGCAACGCCTTGCACAGGCCGATGTTTGGAATATCCCAAAGGCACAGGTCTTTTTCCGGATCCGGCGCGTTCAAGTGCCGATGCACCCGCAAACCCAAAAAGGCTGCCAATTGCCCCAACAGCACTGACTTGCCCATGCCCGCCACGGCATCCAGCACAACAATGGGTGCCCGAGATGCAAGTATCCGCTGCATAAGGTCGGTTCGGGCAAAGGTCGCGTGTCGATCCAGCATCACCTCCCTATTTTAGCCTTAGCTGCCCCATTCCCCGGTTTTTTGACAGGCTCTGTCATCGGGTGCAAAAGCGATGACCTGTACCGCCAAGACCGCCGTTTCTAACCCATCAGCGGCGCAAAGTCTATTTCCAAGGCAAGCGGTGATCTGTTGCTTGCGCCCTTCTGGCAAGGTCTCGCCCCGCCAAAGGCCAGACGGTCAGACCTGTTGCCGCCGTCAGTTTGACCGACGCATTGGTCAAATCATCTAAGATCTGCTTGTCGCATACGACATCTTTGCAGATCTGGGCAAGTTGAGGTTGAGCAAGGCCTAGAAGGGTTAGGCCTGCTTCTCGCCACGCGCGCGCCGCAAGGCCCATTTGCCGCAACGGCACATGTCCGGGCGCGGTTAAGATGAACCGGAACCATGCAAAGCCGCTGTTTGCGTGGCACTCAATCGCGCAAAATCTCGAACGACCCTGCGATGAGCGGCCCTTTCTTGTGATGGAAGGGCCGCGCATGGACGATGATCAGGCTTCGTCTGGCAAAACCCGCACCGCGCCCTTGTCTGCCGAGGATGCAAACAGCGCATAGGCTTTGAGCGCGGTGGAGACTTTGCGCGAGCGCACCTTGGCGGGTTTCCAGCCAGCGGCGTCTTGTGCTGCGCGGCGGGAGGCAAGCTCGGCCTCGGTGACGCGCAGGCTGATCGCGCGTTTGGGAATGTCGATGTCGACCATGTCGCCCTCGTGCACCAGCCCGATCACTCCGCCGCCCGCCGCTTCGGGGCTGACATGGCCGATCGACAGGCCCGAGGTGCCGCCCGAAAAGCGCCCATCCGTCACCAGCGCACAGGCTTTGCCCAGCCCCATGCTTTTGAGGTAACTGGTCGGATAGAGCATCTCTTGCATCCCCGGCCCGCCCTTTGGCCCTTCGTAGCGGATCACCAGCACATCGCCGGGCACGATCTCTTTGGCCAAAATTGCATTCACCGCCGCGTTTTGGCTTTCAAACACCCGCGCGGGGCCGGAAAAGACCAAAATGCTGTCATCCACCCCTGCGGTTTTCACAATGCAGCCATCGGCGGCCAGATTGCCCGTCAGCACCGCCAAACCGCCGTCCTTGGAAAAGGGTGTGGTGGCCGAACGGATCACACCCTCGGCGCGGTCAAGGTCTAGCGAGGGGTGGCTGCCCGTGGCCAAAAACGCCTCGGTCGTGCGCACACCGCCGGGGGCGGCGCGGAAGAATTCGCGCACCGATTCTTGATTGGTCCGGCTGATATCCCATTGATCAATCGCCGCCCCGATCGAGCGGGCATGGATCGTGGGCACTTCGCGGTTGAGCAACCCTGCCGCATCCAGCTGGCCCAAGATCGCCATGATCCCGCCCGCACGGTGCACATCTTCCATATGCACGTCTTGCTTGGCGGGGGCCACTTTGCACAGAACCGGCACTTTGCGCGACAGATCGTCGATATCCTGCAGGGTGAAATCCACCTCGCCCTCATGGGCGATGGCCAGAATGTGCAAGACGGTGTTGGTTGACCCGCCCATCGCCACATCCAGCGCCATGGCGTTTTCAAACGCCTGTTTGGTCGCGATGTTGCGCGGCAAGACGGACATATCGTCTTGCTCGTAATGGCGCTTGGTGATGTCCACGATCAGGTGCCCCGCCTCGACAAACAACCGCTTGCGGTCGGCGTGGGTGGCAAGGGTTGAACCGTTGCCGGGCAGCGACAGGCCCAAAGCCTCGGTCAGGCAGTTCATCGAATTGGCCGTGAACATCCCCGAGCATGACCCGCAGGTCGGGCAAGAGGCTTTCTCAATGGCCTCAACCTCTTCATCGGTGTAAGACCCATCCGCAGCCGAAACCATAGCATCGACCAGATCTAGCGCCACTTCCTTGCCCTTGATCACGACCTTGCCCGCTTCCATCGGCCCGCCCGAGACGAAGACGCACGGAATGTTCAACCGCATCGCCGCCATCAGCATGCCGGGGGTGATTTTGTCGCAGTTGGAAATACACACCATCGCATCGGCGCAATGCGCGTTGACCATGTATTCCACGCTGTCGGCGATCAACTCGCGCGAGGGCAGCGAATAGAGCATCCCGTCATGGCCCATGGCGATGCCGTCATCGACCGCGATGGTGTTGAACTCTTTGGCGACACCGCCTGCCGCTTCCACCTCGCGCGCGACCATTTGGCCGAGGTCTTTTAGATGCACATGGCCCGGCACGAACTGGGTAAAGCTGTTGACAATGGCGATGATCGGCTTGCCGAAATCGCCATCTTTCATCCCCGTTGCACGCCACAATCCACGGGCACCGGCCATGTTGCGGCCATGGGTCGTTGTGCGAGAGCGGTAAACGGGCATTCAAAACTCCTGTCAAAAGGCCGCCCACCCCGGGCGCGCGCGCGCTCTTGACATGGCGCGACAGGCGCAATCAATCAAGAGCGGTTTTTTATGGCAGGCTTTGGGGCGGCATAAAAGCGGTGTTTGACGTAAAGGGGAAACGCGGTAACGTGGGTTAACAAGATTTGGCGTGCTGCGAGGCTTCGGTGACAACCCAACCCAAACGCGACCACGAGGCGAGTGTTGCCGCTGCCCTGGCACGCGGGGCCGCCGCGCGATCTTTGGTGGCGGCATCTTGGAGCAGGTCTGCCGTGGTGCATGGGCTAGAACCCTCGCGCCGTGTTGATCCGGTGCGTTTGACGCAGGCCGAGTTCAACCTGCTGTTGGAACGCCTCGGCCCCTTGGTCGTGACCGCCGCCCCCACTTTGGACCGCCTGTTTCAATCGATCGGCGCTTTGGGCGGCTGTGTGATCTTGGCCAGCCACGAAGGCATTCCCGTCGATCGGCGCGGCAGGCAAGCGCATGACCGCGCGTTTCAGGAAAACGGCCTGTGGACCGGCACCAACTGGTCCGAGGCTGCAGCGGGCACCAATGGCATTGGCACCGCGCTGGCCTTGGGCCACCCCGTCACCATCCACCGTGACCAGCATTTCCTGTCGGCCAACATCGGCCTGTCGTGCTCTTCCGCGCCGGTCTTTGATGCCGAGGGCCAGTTGGTCGCCGTGCTGGATGTGTCAACCGCCGGCGGCGAGACGGGCGAGGCACTGGCCGGCCTGATCGCCCATGCCGTGGGCGAGGCGGCGCGGCGGATTGAAAGCGACCTGTTTCACGCGGCCTTTCCCAAGGCGAGATTGATGATGCCGCCGGGGGTAGACCGCGTGCAAGGGGCTATTCTCGCCGTGGACAGCGACGAATTGGTGATCGGGGCCACGCGGGCGGCGCGGTTGCATTTCGGGCTCAAGGGCGATCTGGGGCGCAAACCCGTGCCTGCCGCTGATCTTCTGGGCCTTGAGTCTCCGGCCACGCTAGAAGCAGGCGAGCGGGCCGTGATGGCAAGGGCCTTGGCGCGGGCGGGGGGCAATGCCTCGGCCGCGGCGCGGGCCTTGGGGATTTCGCGCGCCACGTTTCACCGCAAGTTGGGGCGTCAGGGCTAACGCCCTTTGCGCGTCAG
>JBAXLX010000077.1:0-11794 GCA_037134595.1 Pseudomonadota bacterium | reverse complement strand
GACCTGCCCGAAGGCGAGCGGTCCACCGCCAAGCACCCCCACCCCTTCCTGTCTGACATCAACGTCCGCAAAGCCCTGTCGATGGCGATTGACCGCCAGACGCTGACCGAAGTGGGCTATGGGGCTGGTGGCGCGCCGACCTGCAACATTGTGCCCGCCCCTGCGCTTTATGCCTCCGACAACACCGGCTGCCTGACGCAAGACATCGAAGGTGCAAAGGCGCTGCTGGAAGCGGCAGGCTGGGTGGATACCAACGGTGACGGCATCCGCGAGAAAGACGGCAAGAACCTGTCGATCCTGTACCAATCGACCGTGAACCCGATCCGTCAAGACTTCCAAGCCTTGATCAAGGATTGGTGGACAGAGATTGGCGTTGAAACCGAACTGAAGGCGATTGACCCTTCGGTGTTCTTTGGCGGCGATGCGGGGTCACCCGATACGTTCCAGAAGTTTTACGCCGATGTCGAAATGTATGCCAACAACTTCGACGGCACCGATCCGGAAGCCTATTTGACGCAATATAAGTGCGACAAAGCGCCTTCGCCGGAAAACCAGTGGCAGGGTGAAAACATGAACCGGTTCTGCGACCCGGCTTATGATGCGATGGTGACCGAATTGTCGGGCACACGCGATGAGGCAAAGCGCGCCGAATTGGCCAAGAAGCTGAACGACATGGTCACCAAAGACAGCTTCGTCGTGGTGCCCTTGGTGCACCGCGGCACGCTGTCGGCCCATTCCAACGCTTTGGGCGGTGTTAAAATCAACGCTTGGGACAGCGAATTGTGGAACGTGGCGGATTGGTTCCGCGTGAAGTGATCTAAACCCTTGGGCGGGCCCCTTATGCGGGGCCCGCCTTTCCATTCCGCTTATCAACAAAGGCGTCGCAGGCCATGCTGACCTTTACCCTTCGCAGGCTGCTTTTGGCGATACCAACACTTTTGGTCATCAGCTTGATCATTTTTCTGCTGGTCGATCTGGCCCCCGGTTCGCCCATGTCGGAAATTCCCCTGACTGTGCCGCCCGAAGTGCGCCTGAAGATGATCGCGGCATTGGGCGCGGATCAGCCTGTCTACGTGCGCTATATTTTGTGGCTGCGCCAGTTTTTCTGGGTGGAACCGGCCAATTTGGTCGACGGTTGGTTTGGAACGAATTTTGTTGGGGGTGAACAGCGTATCTTATCTTGGCAATCACGCAGCCCGGTTTTTACCGTGATCGGCCAGCGCATTCCCCAAACCCTGACAGTGATAGGCACGGCCTATTTGGTGGGAATTGCCATTGCGATGCCGATCGGGATTTATTCGGCCTATCGGCAATATTCGGTGTTTGACCAGTTGGGCACCTTGGTTGCGATGATTGGGTTTTCGGTGCCGACATTTTTCTCGGGCACCTTGTTCATCATCATTTTTGCCGTCTGGCTGCACTGGTTTCCCACCAAATATGACACAACCCTTGCCGTGACCGATTGGGCGAGTTTTATCTTGCAGATCAAGCAAATGGCCATGCCCGTGATGGTGCTGGCCTTGGCCAATGCGGCGGCGATCAGTCGGTATATGCGATCTTCCATGCTGGAAAACATGGGGCAAGATTATGTGCGCACGGCGCGTGCCAAGGGCATGACAGAGCGGGTCGTGGTGCTAAAGCATGTGCTGCGCAATTCACTGATACCGGTTGTCACGGTGATTGCGCTTGGCATCCCTTCGATTTTTGGCGGGGCTATTATTACCGAAAACCTGTTTGGCGTGAACGGCATTGGCGCGGCCCTGATTGGGGCGATCAGTGCCAATGACCTGCCCATGGTGCAAACCCTTGCCTTCATCTTCGCGGTGCTGATCGTTGTTTTTAACCTGATAGCCGATATCCTGTACGGCCTTCTTGACCCAAGGATCCGGTATGAGTGACCAAAGCATCCCCAAGGCCCAAAGCCAATTTGGCGCTGTCTGGCGGCAGTTTCGGGTGCATCGCGGTGCGGTATTCGGGCTGATTGTGCTGGGTACCCTCGCAGCCTTTGTCGTCTTTGGCCCGTTTTTCTGGCCTGAAGTCAAATTAAAAGTGGTCGAGGCGTTAAAGGTCAAAAACCAAGGCCCCTCGCTGCGCTTTCCCTTTGGCACCGACCAGTTGGGCCGCGATATGCTGGTGCGGATGATGGCGGCGGGCAAAGTGTCTTTGGCCGTGGGATTTGTGGCGATGATCATCGCTATCTTTGTCGGCACCGGCATCGGTATTCTGGCAGGCTATTTCAAACGCCTTGACGGGCCGCTGATGCGCTTGACGGATTTGTTCCTGTCTTTGCCGCTGATCCCGCTGCTTTTGGTGCTGGTGATGTTGTTTCGCGATAAAATCGCCTCGATTATGGGGCCGGAACTGGGGGCATTTTTGCTGATCGTTTATGCGATTGGCATCACATCATGGATGCAAGCCGCGCGCATTGTACGGGGTGAGGTTTTGGCGCTGAAAGAGCGCGAATATGTCTTGGCCGCCAAATCCATCGGCGTTCCTGCCCGCCGCGTGATTTTGCGCCATATATTGCCCAATATCATCTCTCCGGTCATGGTGGCGGCCACTTTGGGGGTTGCGGAAGCCATTATCACGGAATCGGTTCTGTCATTTTTGGGCCTTGGCTTTCCGCCCGATTTTCCGACATGGGGCCGGCTGTTGTTTGACGGGTTGCAATATATTCAACTTTATCCCGAACGGGTGGTTTGGCCCGGACTTGCGATTTCTTTGACTGTTTTGTCGGTGAATTACATCGGCGACGGCTTGCGCGATGCGCTGGACCCGAGGATCCGGGGGCGGTGATGTCGGGCCAGACCCTTTGAACGTCGGTGTCGGTCTGCGGGTCAGCAAATGCAGACCATGCCACCGATTTTGACCCAACCCAACCCGCATGGCACAGATGGCGGCGCAAGGTAGGCCC
Organism: Pseudomonadota bacterium; assembly: GCA_037134595.1. Taxonomy (GTDB): domain Bacteria; phylum Pseudomonadota; class Alphaproteobacteria; order Rhodobacterales; family Rhodobacteraceae; genus Stagnihabitans. The sequence goes on along the minus strand of JBAXLX010000077.1, from coordinate 8,880 downwards.
CTGCGTGCACCCCGCGCGTTGCAGCAAGCGGTTTTAGTCATCGGCGGTGATCGCACCGCGGATCAAGACGGCGAAGAGGTCGCCAACGGCCTTGGCTGCAGGACTTGGTGGGTGATCAAGACCACGCCAAGCCCGCAGCACTTGGCCTTATTCCCAAGGCGCAGCACGGGGGCGGCTTGTTTCACCCTCAGGGCGGCGGGTTCATTCAGGATCAGCCCTTTTGCGCCGAAATGCACGGCACGCGCTGGCCAGCGATTGGCCTCCACCGCCGCATAACGCGCGCAGGTCACCGATAGCTTGGGCCTAATCGAGGATCTGCAATGCCAACGGCACGCCCTGCCATTCCCTTTCCTTAAACCAACCTTCTTTTCTTCGCGGATTGTCAACCGGGCAAGACCCGCTCATCATAGGCGCACAACAGTGTTTTGCGCCCCCCATCCCCAGTGTCCAAAAAGGTAATCCCATGGCCCGCCGCATCATCGACCTAAGCTTGACCGTCGAAGACAATATGCCCGCCCACAAGATGTTTCAAAGCCCCGTTTACGTAAAGGCTTTAACCCACGAGTCAACTTTGTCGTTCGGCTTGGGCGTGCCGGAAGATCCGATGACCTTTCAAACCAACTACATCGGCATGCTGGATCATGTCGGCACCCATGTGGACGCCTTCTTGCACGTCAACCCCAAGGGTCTGGCGATTGACCAGATGCCTTTGGATCTGTTCATGGGCAAAGCCGTCTGCTTCGATTTGCGCCATATCGCCGATCTGGAAGACATGACCGACGCGCATATGGCTGCGGCCGAAGCGGCCAGCGGGGTCAAGGTTGACGGCCATATCGTTCTTCTTTGCACCGGTTTTCATGCCCGCAACTGGGGGGATCGGCGGCAGATCGTCTGGGGCAACCCCGGGCTGACGGTGGCGGCGACCAAGTGGCTGTATGAGCGCGGCTCGCGGATGCACGGGGTCGAGGGGCCTTCCACCGACAAGCCCAGCGACAATCTGTTCGCCCAGCACCGCCTGTGCCGCGATCTGGGGATTTCGCATTTCGAATGGCTGGTCAACCTAGAGGCTTTGGTGGGCTTGGGCGAGTTTGAATTCATCGGCTTGCCGATCAAGTTCAAGGGCGGTTCGGGCTCTCCGGTGCGGGCGGTGGCGGTGGTGAACGACTAGGGTCGGGGGGCGGATATGGCGGGCTTTGCCTTTGCCACGATAGGCCAGTTGGCAGAAGGCTACCGGACGGGGGCCTTTTCGCCCACCGAGGTTTTGGCCGATGTCCTTCGCCGGATCGACAAGCTTGAGCCCAAGCTGAACATGTTTGCCCATCTCGATCTTGCAGGCGCGCAATCGCAAGCCAAAGCGGCAGAGGCGCGGATGATGTCGGGCGGAATGCTGGGGCCTTTGGACGGCATTCCCACGGCCATCAAGGATTTGATTGCCGTGGCGGGAATGCCGCACCGCTTTGGCTCGCGCACCACCTCGGCCGCGCTTGTGGTGCAAGATGCGCCCTCGGTTGCGCGGTTGCGCGCGGCGGGGGCGGTGATTTTGGGCAAATCCACCACCAGCGAATTTGGCTGCAAAGCGGTGGGCGATAGCCCCTTAACGGGGATCACCCGTAACCCGTGGGATCTTTCCAAAACCCCGGGCGGGTCAAGTGCGGGATCGGCGGCGATGGTGGCCTGTGGTCTGGTGCCCTATGCTTTGGGCACAGACGGCGGCGGATCGCTGCGGATTCCGGCGGCTTTGTGCGGGCTTTACGCAATCAAGGCGCAGTTTGGCCGCGTGCCGGTGTTTCCCACCTCGGCCACGCCGACCTTGGCGCATGTCGGGCCGCTGACGCGCACGGCGGCAGATGCGGCGGCGGTTTTGGAGGTGATTGCGGGCTATGAGCCGCGCGATCCGTTTTCGGTGGCAGGCCCTGCCCCCGATTTTGCCGCAGCCCTGCCCCCCGGCCCAAGGCTGCGGATCGCCTTTAGCCCCACTTTGGGCTATGGGCAGGTCGACCCCGAGGTTGGAGCCATAACAGCGCAGGCTGTGGCCAAAATGCAAGCGGCAGGCCACCATGTCGATCTGATCGACCACGCCTTTGACGACCCGATCGACATGTGGACGGCCGAATTCTACGCCGGTGTCGCGACCCGTCTGCGCGCCAGCCTTGAGGGCGCGCCGCAGGATCTCGACCCGGCGGTGCTGCGGGTGCTGCAAGACGCCGCAGCGCAGGATATGCGGGCCTATTACGGCAGCGTGTTCGAGCGGTACGGGTTTCGCGAAAAGCTTCGCACGCTGATGCAGCCTTATGACCTGCTCGTCACCCCCACCCTGCCTGTCGCCGGTGTCGATGTCGGCGTCGATGTTCCGGCATCTTTGGCCCATCGCACCATCGTCTCTTGGGCGACCTTTACCTATCCGTTCAATCTGACGGGCCAACCTGCGGCCTCGCTGCCTGTCGGGTTGACGGCGGCAGGTTTGCCCGTGGGGCTGCAGGTGGTGGCTAAGCCCTTGCAGGAGGCGCTTCTTTTGTCCTTGGCGGCGGAAAATGACCGTGCCTTGGGCGGGGCGCCGTTGCACCCGATGCAGCTGGAGTATCTATGACCCCCGGCCCGCGCAAAAGGTGCATCTCGGCGATTGACTAGCTAACATGTTAGTGTGAAGTTGACCCTGCCACCCGGTCTGCCTTGCAATGCGGAACTCTGTCGGTGGAAACTTGGGAGGAATTTAGAAATGACAACGAAACTCGTGCTTGCGGCTTTGCTGGTGTCGGCCGCTTCGACCGCCAGCTTTGCAGATACGTCCTCGATGAAGATCGCCTTCTCGAACAACTATGCCGGCAACTCGTGGCGTCAGGCCATGTTGACCAGCTATGGCATGGTTAGCGAAAAGGCCGTGGCTGACAAGGTTGTTGCCGCGTCTGACGTCTTCACCACGGCAGACAAAGAAGTGCCCACACAGGCCGCCCAGATCCAGAACCTGATCCTGCAGGGGTATAACGCCATCGTTATCAACGCCGGTTCGCCCGACGCTTTGAACGGCGCTGTCAAGCAGGCTTGCGATGCGGGCATCGTGGTTGTGTCGTTTGACGGTCTGGTGACAGAGCCTTGCGCCTACCGTGTGGTTGTCGACTTCGCGGCGATGGGCCGTCAAGAAGTTGAAGAAATGGCCAAGTTCCAGCCCAAGGGCGGCAACTTGCTGGAAATCCGCGGTCTGGCGGGCACGTCGATTGACGAAGCCATTCACCAAGGCATTCTGGACGGCGTCGCAGCCCATCCGGAATTCACCATCGTGAACTCGGTCACCGGTGATTGGGACCAGACCACCGCGCAAAAGGCTGTGGCGACGGTTCTGCCCTCGTTGCCCGTTATCGTGGGCATCGTCGACCAAGGCGGTGACGGCTACGGCGCTGCACAGGCATTCGCTGCTGCTGGCAAGCCGCGCCCGACCATCATCATGGGCAACCGTCAGGACGAGCTGAAGTGGTGGAAAGAGCAAAAGGATCTGGACGGCTACACCACATGGTCGGCCTCGATCGCGCCGGGCGTTTCGAGCTTGGCCTTCTGGGTCGCCCAGCAGGTTCTGGATGGCCGCACTGACATTCCGCACGATATGTTGGTGCCCTATCTGGCCTTCACCCAAGACGACTTTGAAGCCGAACTGCCCAACATCGCCGAAGGCGGTGTGGCCAGCCACGAATACACGCTGGAAGAATCGCTGGCCGCCATCAAGGCGAACATCAAGTGATGAACCGCGCCGCGCATAGGGATCAGATTGGGTTTGTTATTCCATGAGCGACCCGTTGCGTAGCATTGCCAAGCTGGACGGCGTCAAACGAAGTTTTGGCGCCGTCCGCGCCCTCGACGGGGTGGATTTTTCCGTCAGTGCCAAGGAATGTATCGGGCTTGTCGGCCATAACGGCGCGGGCAAGTCGACGCTGATGAGCATTCTGGCCGGAACCGGGTCACCCGACAGTGGCACGATTGCGATCAACGGCGCCGCGCAGGCCGCTTGGACGATCCAGCGTGCCCGCGCCTTGGGCGTGCGCTGTGTGTTTCAGGAATTGTCGCTGTGCCCGAACCTAAGCGTGGCCGAAAACACCCGTGTCAGCCATGCGGCGTTGAACGGATGGGGCGGGGCCAAACGGGCCGCCGACCTGATCCGCGCCAGTCTGGATGCGATTTTCCCCGGCCACGGCATCAGCCCGCAAGACATCGTGGGCGATCTGGCCATTGGCCAGCGCCAGATGGTCGAAGTGGCCCGCGCCTTTACCCTGACCGATGACCCGCTGCATCTGGTTATTCTCGACGAGCCGACCTCGTCACTAGATGCGCAAACCGCGCGGCAGTTGTTGGACCATATCCGCCGCGCTGTGGCGGGGGGGATCAGTTGTATTTTGATCTCGCATCTTTTGGGCGAGATTTTGGAAACCTCTGACCGTGTGGTCGTGATGCGCGACGGCAAGGTTGTGGCCGATGAACCCGCCCGCGACCTGACCCGCGCGCGTTTGGTCGCGGCGATGGGCGGGGCGCGGTTGCACGCCAAGACCACCCGCAGCGATGGCGTGGGCGCATCGCAACCCGTTGTGGCGCAGGTGCAAGCGGGCGGTGCGCAGGGAACCATCGGCCTGCAAGCGCGGCGCGGCGAGGTGATCGGCCTTGCCGGATTGGCCGGCCACGGCCAAACCAAACTGCTGATGGACCTGTTTGACGCGGCAAGCGCGCGCCGCAAGGGAATAACGGTTGACGGCGCTGTGGCGCTTGTCGCGGGCGACCGCCAGACTGACGGGATTTTTCCGCTGTGGTCGATTGCCAAGAACATCTCGATCCGCTCGCTTGCGGCCCTGCGGCGCGGGGCCTTTATCGCCGCTGACAAAGAGGCAGACTTGGCCGTTACGTGGCGCGAGCGGATCGGCATTCGCACCGACAATCTGGATAATAACATCCTGTCGCTGTCGGGCGGCAACCAGCAAAAGGCGCTGTTTGCCCGTGCTTTGGCGTCAGAGGCGCAGATCATCTTGATGGATGACCCGATGCGCGGTGTCGATCTGGGCACCAAGCTGGATGTCTATGACCTAATCCGAACGCAAGCCCAACAAGGGCGCACCTTTTTGTGGTACACCACCGAAACCGACGAGCTGGACAATTGCGACCGCGTCTATGTGTTTCGCAACGGGCGGATCGTGGCCGTTCTCGACCACGGCGACTTGACCGAGGAGAAGATCATCCAATCCTCTTTCGCCGAGGTGGGCGCATGACCACATCCGCCGCCCAATCCCGCGCCGCCCGCAACGGGGCGCGTTTGCTGCGCACGATGTTGCCCGCGCTGTCGATGACGCTGATTTTGCTGGCCATCGCATGGCTTAACCCCCGTGCGATCAGCTATTTCGGCTTTAGTTTGATGCTGAACTTGGCCATTCCGATTGCCCTTGCCACCATCGCCCAGATGTTCGTGATCACGATCAACGAGCTAGACCTGTCCATTGGCACCTTTGTGGGCTTTGTCGGCTGTGTGACAGCCACTTGGCTGCATGATGCACCGGTGCTGGGGGTTTTGGTGCTGGTGGCGTCCATCGGGGTTTATGCGGGGCTTGGGGCGCTTATTCATCTGCGCAACTTGCCCTCGATCGTGGTGACGCTGGGGATGAGCTTTGTCTGGCAAGGCTTGGCGATTTTGATTTTGCCCAAACCGGGCGGATCAGCCCCTGATTGGCTCAAGGGCTTTATGGGGCTGAAAGTGCCCTTGGTGCCCTTTCCCATCGTCGCGGCGGTCGTCATCGCTTTGGTCGTGCATTTCGGTCTGATGCGCAGCGCGTATGGCACGGTCTTGCGCGGCGCGGGGGGCAATCCGCAGGCGATTGGGCGGGCCGGGTGGTCTTTGCTGAAAACCAAGGTTGTGATGTTTGCCCTGACGGGCACGTTCGGCGTGATTTCCGGCATGGCGCTGATTGGCATCACCACCTCGGGCGATGCCAATATCGGCAATGGCTATACGCTGTTGTCGATTGCGGGCGTGATCTTGGGCGGGGGCGAGTTTGTCGGCGGGCGGGTATCGCCCATCGGCGCGGTGATCGGGGCCTTGACGCTGGCGCTGGCGGCCTCGCCTTTGTTGACGTTTATGAACATTCCGCCGGATTGGCAGGTGGCGGCAAATGGGGTGATCTTGATCTCGGTTCTGGCGGCGCGCGCGCTGATCAGCCGGAAGGGAGCGTAAGAATGCCAAGCTTTGCCAAGCTTTTTGCCACACCGTGGATATGGTCGTTCTTGGGCGCGCTGCTGGTCTGGCTGGCGGCGGTGATCTTCACCGGGGGCCACGGCGCGGGCGGGATGATTACGGCAGCGCTGTCGCTGGCGGTGTTTACCGTGATCGTGGGCTTGGGGCAGATGTTTGTCATCACGCTGGGGCCGGGGAATGTGGATTTGTCGCTGCCCGCCAATATCGGCTTGGCCAGTGCTGTGGCCATGAAAACGATGGACGGGCAAAACAGCCTGATCGCACTTGGCTTGCTGGCGGCCCTCGCCTGCGGCGTGGTGATTGGCCTTTTCAACTATGCGCTGATCCGCGTGCTGCGTATTCCGCCGATCATCGCAACGCTGTCGTCCAGCTTTATCATCCTGTCGACCGACATCCACTACGGGCGCGGCTTGCAGATCAAACCGCCAGACAGCTTTGCCGATTTTGCCAATGTGCAGATTTTCGGCTTTCCGATCTTGGGCCTGTTTGGCGTGGCTTTGGCTGTGGTGGCTTGGGCGGGATTGCAAAAGATGGTCTTTGGCCGCTCGGTTTTGGCCATCGGGCAGAATATGCGCGCGGCCAAGCTGGCGGGCATTCCGGTCGAAAGGATCAGGCTTTTGACCTATACGCTGTCGGGCGCCTTGGGCGGCATAAACGGAGCCCTTTTGGCGGGGTATTTCCGCGGCGCGAGTGTGGATATCGGCAACGAATACCTGCTCAGCTCGATCGCGGTGGTGGTGATCGGCGGCACCTCGGTTGCGGGGGGCAAGGCCAATGTGCCGGGCATCTGGGGGGCGTCATTGTTTTTGGTTTTGCTGCTGACCATGCTGAACACCTTTGGCGTCAGCGCCGGTCTGCGCCTTTTGCTGACGGGGTTGATCATCGTTGGCGTCATCACAGCCGCAGGCGGTCACAAAACCGGGCGCTGAACCAGAAAGGCCATGTCATGCCCTTTGTCACCATCAGGATCGTCAAGGAAGTCATCGCCGACGATCCTGTGACCAAGAAAACCGCCATGTCGGCCAAGATCGTGGCAGCCATTGCCGAAACAGCGGGCATTTCGAAAGACGATGTCTGGGTGGTGTTCGAAGAAATCGCCGCGCGCGACTGGTTTGTCGGTGATGCCAGCGTGCAAGCGCTGCGCGACAAGACGTGATGGCGCAAGCCAATCCCATGACGGCCGCTAAATAGGGTCTTTTGATGATCCCTTCCCTCGGATGACGGAAGCTATGGGGCAAACGAGAGCCTTCTAGCTTGTGTCTGTCTTGCATAAGCGGGTCGCGGTTCTTGTGGAGCGGTTTATCTTTTGAAAGAAGTTTTCAATCAGATGCCGCGATGGGAAAGTTTCGCGCTCGAAGTCGGCGGGGAACCGGCGGTTGGATTTGGGCGGGATAACGGCCTTGATCTTGGCCGCAGACACAGCCTCACGCCGCCCTTTCGCAACAAAGGCACAGTCTGCGAGCAATTGGCCACTCGTCACACCACCAAGGACGCTGTGCCACGCAGATCACGGGCCTGTCGGGGGGATAGCCGAACGTCGATCAGATCGCCCAAAGCATCCGTCCCGGCCAAGATTTTGCTGGTCCCGCCGCGACGAGAGCGCCCGATGGCTTGGCGTTGGGCCCCCCTTTTGCACCCTGTGAATGGCTGCCCGCGGAATCGTCACGAACTTTTACCCGATGCCGATGACGTTGACGTTGACGTTTCGCGGCATCAAAAGCGCGCAACGGTCTTCCCGCGGCACTTTGGCAATCCCCGAAATCGTCAGTTTGAAAACGACGGGCCTGTGCGCGTAAGTCGCAAGCTGTGCCTTGGCGGCGTTAACATCTCGCGTGACGGCATTCTCTTTGGGCAGCGCGCTTGCAATCTGACAGGCTGCGCCGATTGTAAGGCCCAAGAGGGTGCCGTGGCGGCAGGTTGACGCGGCGCGGGGTCACTGTGCGGGCTGCATCGAATTTGCGGACGGCAGATCGCGATTGCGATGCAGGTCGGGCGCGCGGATGGCGCTGCGATCAACCGAGTGGCGCTCGGCCATGATTTGGTCAATCAGCCCTTCGGCCCGCGTGATCGACCCCAGCAGTGCGATCAGCGCCGCCTTCTCGCCGGCCTGCACATCGGGATTCTCAAGCGCCTGCCAACGCAAGCTCTCCACGTCCTCGACCGGCAGAGGCGACTCGGGGGGCCTTTGGGCCGTGAAGAACGCTCGGTTCACGGCCTGATCCAACCGGTCCAGCCCCTTGGCCAGCACGTCTCGTGCGGCCTTGGTGAAAGTGGCGCGCTTGATACGGCGAGCAATCTGATACAGCGACTCCGACAGCGCCGACGTAAAGTCGAGCTCCTCGATCAAAGAGGCGATCAGATCCAGCTGATCGCGCGACAGCGGGTTGTGCAAAAGCTGGGCCTGATAGGCGCGAATCTCGCGGCTGAGCGCGTCAACCGCCACGTGATGGGCGACCGGATCACTGGGCGCTTCGGGCAGGTCGCGTGCGATGTCTAAAAACACCAGCGCCCCCGTCAGGTGGCGGTTTGCTTCCTGTTGCACGCACGGCAGCGCCGCATCGACATCGCTGACCCGTGTTTTGTCAAGAAACCGCGGCACCAAATAGTCCTCGATGTCATCATCGATGGAATGCCCCACGCGCAACAGCACGCGTTCAAACGTG
>JBAXLX010000076.1:0-11887 GCA_037134595.1 Pseudomonadota bacterium | reverse complement strand
CCCGTCTACCCCCGCGAAGTGGTCAAACGCGCGTTGGAACTTAACGCCTCAGCGGTGATCTTGGTGCACAACCATCCCTCCGGCGACCCGACCCCGTCGCAGGCGGATATTTCGATGACATTGCAAGTGCAAGACGCCACCAACGCGCTTGGGATCGTGCTGCATGACCACTTGATCATCGGCAAATCCCAGCAATTGTCCTTTAAAGCGCAGGGATATCTGTAGCCGGAAGCGTCGCAACAAACAAAAAGGCCGCGCAACCCTTTGGGTTTGCACGGCGTTCTTTGTGATATTGGTGCCAAGAAGATGCCTAAAAGTACCATACTTCCGGTCTGCATAAAGGTGCCGGATAGGCTAGAGGTGGTCGCGGAACTTCGGACCACCTCTCTTGTAGGAAACGGCGCATAGCGTCTTGCCACAACGATACGTCCCGCGAGTCTGCACCTCGCCCAGAAATACTTCCCCCGCCATCCGGCCCGCCACCGCCGATGGTACCCGAAGCAATCCGCTCCATGGTCAGCGCCGAAGACAGGAAGCCTTGCCCGCGTAGCCTATTGGCCACCGCTTGCAGATAGGCTTTCACCTTGGCAAAGGCCCGCGCCAGCGGCCCAGCCAATTCGCGGCCCTGCGCCCAGAGGCGACAGGTTTCAGCCACGGCCTCTTCATTGCGGACATCTTGGGACTTGTCGGCATATTTGCTTGCCATGCGGTCAGTTATCACCGTGTCGGATTTGGCCTCGGCCACCAGCCGAAGCCATTCGGCCCGTGTGAACAAACCAAAAGGCGAGTCCCAAAGCGCCGGATCGCGCAGGGTATGCACAATCTCATGCCGCATAACGCCAACCACACCATCGGTGGCTGCCGGGTTGACCTCGATCACGTTGCCAGCCTGCCGCCCTTGGATAGGCACGCCAGAAGCCCGCGCACCACGCGGGGTGTGACCTTGCCCGCCAGCCCATGCTTGGCCGCCTCGGCCTCCACTGAACGTGTCCCGGTTTCGTTTTGGTCTTTTGAGAGCAATACTCGCCACCCAGGAGACCGGATATGGCAGCGATACCAACGACGAGTTCAAGCGGGATGCGGTTCGCATTGCACAGACCAGCGGCCTGACGAGGCGTCAGGTTGCATCTGATTTGAGGATTGGGCATTCGACCCTACGTCACGGCGAGCGAACCGAACCACAAGTGGCCGGGCGACATCACCTGTGTCTGGACGCGGGAACGTTGGGTTTATCTTGCCCTCATCATTGATCTTTTCTCGCGGCGAGTCGTCGGCTGGGCCATCAGCACCCGCAGGAAGCAGGATCTTGCCTTGCGGGCTGTGAACATGGCCATCGCGATCCCAAGGCCGCCACCAGGCTCGTTCATCACACGGATCGCAGATCGCAATACTGCGCCCACGACCATCAGAAGCTGCTGCGCAAGCACGGGTTTGAGGTGTCCATGCGTGGGAAGGGTAATTGCTACGACAAGTCTGCCGTCGAAAGCTTCTTCACGTCGCTGAAGACAGAAATCGTCTGGCGACGCAACTGGCAGACCTGCCGAAAGGTCAAAATCGCCGTCTTCGAATACATCAACGGCTTTTACAATCCGCGCCGAAAGCACTCAGCTCTCGGCTGGAAATCACCCGTGGCTTTCGAAAAGAAGGCCGCTTAACATCAGAACCTGACTGGAACGAAACCGGGACACGTCCAGAACTGGGGGATAGGATGAGCGCGACCGAACAACTGGTCTGGGAATTAGAACAGCGCCGGCTGATTGCAGAGGTGCTGATGGAGTACAGTCATTTTGTGGACCGCAACGATCCGGCGGGGCTGGTTGCAAGCGTGTTCTGCGAGGACGGGTGTTTTGAGTTGGGGTCGCGGCATGCCGTGATCGGGCGGGATCAGTTGGCCTTGATGTTTGCGCGGACTTTGGCGCCGTTCAGTCGGACCAGCCATCATGTGTCCAACATCAGGGTCACCTTAACTGGGCCGGACACGGCGGAGTCGACGGCCTATGTCTATGCCTGGCATGTACTGGCCAAGGATGGGCGCCGGGTGGAGGTTTGGGGGCGGTATCATGACCAGCATAGGCTGACCCCACAGGGGTGGCGGATCGCAAACCGGCGGTTGACGGTGGCGGGGAGTGACGGGTGGGTTGATCCACCGTTTGAACTGGCAGAGCGGTTGGCTAGCGCGACGGAGACGCCCTCACCCACGATCACGCGGCGATAGGGCGCTATGCCCGTATAGGGACAAAATAGCGTAGCGATTCTCGTCAAACTCATGGAATTGTTGTTAACCAGATGTAAACCTTTGACCACGCGTCACGGAACTTGGCTGGATCAGTGCACGGCGGCGTACATGATCGTCTCTTCGGTCGCGTCGTGGGGGGCGAACTCTTCAACGATACGGCCCTGGCGGGCGACAAGGATGCGGTCAGACAGGTTCAGCACCTCTGGCAGGTAAGAGGAGATGACCATCACGGCTAGGCCGTCATCGGCAAGGCCCTTGATGATGGTGTGGATCTCGGCAATCGCGCCCACATCCACACCGCGGGTGGGTTCGTCAAAGATCACCAGTTTCGGGCGCTGGACCAGCGATTTGGCCACGACTACCTTTTGCTGATTGCCCCCTGACAGTTCGACCACCCGCGCGCCCGGATCAATGGCGCGGATGTTCAGTTTATCGCGCCAAGTGCTGGCCAAATCACGCATCTGGGTAGGGCTGACGATACGCGGGCCACGGGCCGTTAGGTACCCGGCAAAAATGTTTTCGGCAATCGACATGCCTTCAAAAAAGCCCTCGATCTTTCGGTCTTCGGTGACGTAGACCACGCCATCCAGCATGGCCTGACGCGGCATTCGGTAGCGGACGGCGCGGGCGAAAAGGCTGACCTTGCCGCCGTGAAAGAGGTTGCGTTTTAAAACCCCCGCAACGACTTTGGCGGTTTCGGTGCGGCCTGACCCAATCAGCCCAAAGATGCCAGTTACTTGGCCCGCATAGACGGAAAACGAGGTGTTGCGGACCATCGACCCCATCGAGAGGTTCTGCACCGATAGCACCAGGTCTTGTGGCGGGCGGGTCTGGCCATCCTTGCGGGTGTAAAGTTCGTCTGACAGCGTGCGCCCCACCATTGCGCGGATGACCGAGGCGCGGTCAAAACTGCTGGCGGCGTCGGTCGTCACGATTTCGCCGTCACGCAGAACGGTGATGCGGTCGGCGATTTGCAGCGCCTCTTCAATAGCGTGAGAGATGAAGACGACGGCGACTCCGCTGGTTTTCAGGCGGTCGATCAAGGCGAAGAAATAGTGTTTCTCTTCGGGGGTCAGGGCGGCTGTGGGTTCATCAAAGATGATCAGGCGGGCCTTTCGCAACACGGCGCGGGCGATTTCGACCATCTGCTTTTGCGCCGCGCCAAGCCCGGCGACCGGGGTCATTGGATCGACGTTAAAGTTCAGCGACTGCAGGAATTGCTGAGCGGCGATATACATTCCGCGCAGGCGGGTGAAGAAATGTTCCTGACCCAGATAGAGGTTCTGCGCCACAGTCATCGAGGGCACGAGGCTGGTTTCTTGAAAGACCATGGCAAGGCCAAGGCTTAGCGCATCGGCCGGGCTACGCAGGTTGACGGTGGTGCCGTCAACGGCGATGGTGCCAGAGGTTGGGGCTGTGATGCCGACCATGACCTTGGTCAGGGTGGATTTTCCGGCGCCGTTTTCCCCGACTAGGGCGTGAACCTCGCCCGCAAGCACGGTGAAATCGACGGCGCGGATGGCTGGAACGCCGAAATATTCCTTCGTGACTTTAGTCAGGCGGACGAGTGGTTCGGTCATGGCAGATCGCCTTCCAGGCTTAGGATGGCGTTGCCGCCGTGCGATGCGACGAGGACGTGGGTGCCAAGGTCGACAGCGGCGGTGATGCCATGCCGCGTGCCGTCGGCGCGGCTGTGATAGCTGCGGACCGGTCGAAAGCGGGCATCAAGACGCACCAGAAGGCCGTAGGAATTGGACGGGGCCCAGGGTTTGACAAAGCCGTGGGTCCGCAGTGCGCCGCCCATCATGGGTTCAAGGAAGCTTTTGGGTGGCGACAGGGCGGGGGCGAGCCAGTTATCGGGGTCAATCTCGGCCATCATGCGGGTGCAATAGCGGCGTTCGCGCAGAACGAATTCGACGAGTTGGCCCCTTGGTGCGAAAATGCACAGCCACCAGCCGTTTTGCGCCGGCGACAGGCGGGCGGGGTAACCTGGGAGGTCGGCGAGGACGGCGTTTGGCTGGCCAAGGCGGATCAGCCGGTGGCGCCAGCTTTCCACGATCACTATGCCGTCGGGGGTGATGGCGATGCCATTGGGCCAGGCGAGGCCGGTGGCGAGGGGCTTGGGCGGGCTGCCGGGGGTGACTTGCCACACAGCCCCACTTGACCCGCGCTGCATCAGGTCGTGTTTCCACTGAGCCGGCGCGTTGGTGCTTGACCCTTGTGTGGCGATGAGGGTGTCCCCCATGAAGGCCAGGGCGGTAGGACATTGGACTGGCACCGTGGTTTGGGTGCTGCCGTGTATAAGCAGGATATGCTGGGGCTGGCCCACCGCTAGCTGGTCGCCGTGGGCGGCAAGGCTGGTGACCGGCTCGGCAAAGTGGCGGAAGGGTTCTGGAGCGCCAGCGGGGTTCAGGCGGTAGACGGTATTGCCGCTGGATACATAAGTGGCGTCGCCCTGGGCGAGGTCATTGGGTGTGGGGATCTGAGCGATCAGGTCGGCGCGGTCAAGCCGGGTGTTGGGCGACAGCGCTCCGTCCATTGGCGGCACGGTGACGGCGGCATCGCCCTGGCCGAGGAAGCTGTCAATTCGGGTGCGGAGCCAGGTGATCATTTTGGGGCACCCCAATAAGCGGATTGTGAAGTCCAGCTTTGATCGGCGTCGGGCAGGCGGATGCGGCCGATGCGGTTGTTGAAGATACCGCCAAGGTAAAGCCAGCCCTTGTGTTCGCGCATAGAGGTAACCTGCGGGTGGCTGCCGCCCTCGCCGTCCCAAAGCGATTGCAGGACTTGTCCCGTCAGGTCGAATTTTATGACGCCACCTGTGTTGAGGTTGGGGAACACCCATTGGTCGCGGGCAACCTTCATCGCCATGCGGCGACGAAAGCCAGGCATCCTTTGCGACAGGTCGAACGCCGGGGTGCGCATGCCGATCATGGCCAGCCAAAAGGTACCATCTGAGGCACGGTTTATGTTGTCTGGATAACCCGGCAGGTCGGCGATGACGACCTCGGTGCGGCCTTTTTTCGGGCCGTCGAAGTAGTATCGGCTAACCCGGCAGCCCCAGGTCTCAGCGTAGAGGAAAGATTGGCCATCGGGCACCATACAGATGCCATTGGGGAATTGCAGGCGGGGCAGGACGGTGCGGGAGGTGCCATCGCGGGGGTCATAGCAGATGATACGGCCATTGCCGCGCCCTTCCAACGCGTCGATCATCCAGTCGTGGAGGGCATAGCGGATGGTCGCTTCACTGAAGAACACGCGGCCATCGGGGGCGATGTCAAGGTCATCGGCCAGACGCATTCGGCTGTCGTCAATGATGGAAAACACGGTGCGGTTGGTTTCGTCCGAGAGTTTGACAACCTCGCGGTTGGGCCGAACCATGTAAAGTCCCATGCCGGCGACGCAGGTCACAAGGTTGCCTGCGCGGTCGAAGGCAAGGCCAAGGGGTTGGCCACCGATGTGGACATAGGGTTCCACGCGCGTGTAGTCGGGGGCCATCAGGCGCAGGATGTTGCCATCGCGGCTGCCGGTATAGAGGTTGTCGTCGGCGTCCAAGATGACATCCTCGGGGCCATCCAAAAGGCCAAGACCGATGGGTTCGGCGGTGGCGAGGTGGTCGTTGACGGCATAGGGGGTCGCGGCGCCTCTGCGGGCATCGGGCAATGGTGGCAATTCGAAATAGGTGGGGGCGACGTAGGTTTGGTCCAGCACCTTGCGTTTGTTTTTTACCCAGCGGACGTCGATGGCGACCGCCAGCAAGAGGATGATGCCAAGGGCGAGGGGCGAAGAGCCGCTGGGCAGGTTGAAGCGCAGCAGGCTGTTGGTGACCACAACGACGATGGCAACACCGAGGACGGTCTTGACGACCGAACCGCGCCCGCCGCCGAGCGAGGTGCCCCCTAGAACGACAGCGGTCAGGATTGTGATCTCTAGGCCCACGCCGGTTTCGGCGCCCAGGCTCATCAGGCGTGCGGCATAGAACACACCGGCAAGAGCCGCGAGGGTGCCCGAGGCGACATAGCTCAGGCAGACGGTGCGGCGGACGTTGATGCCAGCGTTATGGGCCGCGCGGCGCGATCCGCCGACGGCGATGATGTGCCAGCCGGGGCGCAGGCGGGTCAGTACGATATGGACCGCGACGGCTAGGGCGACGGCGGTCATAAAGCTCACCGACATGCCGTACACGGTGCCAAAGGCCAGGTAATCCCAAAAGGCCGAAAAGATCGGGGCGGCTCCAATGTCCTGAGAATAGCTAAGCAAAAGGCTATCAACCAAGGCGCGCACGACGATCAGGGTGACGAGCGTGGTCAGGAAGGCGCGCAGGCGCAGGTAGCCCACAAGGATGCCATTCAAAAGGCCGATCAATGCGCCAGATAGCAAAGCCACTGGGATGGCAACCGCCATCGGCAGGCCTGCCCAGCCAGCAAGCGCGATGATCACCAGATTGGCCAAGGCAAAGACCGACCCAACCGAAAGGTCGATACCGCCAGCCATCACGACAATGGTCAGACCCAGACCCATCAGCAGATACTCCCCCACCGTCTGGGACAGATTGCCAAGATTGCCAAGGGTCAGAAGGTTGGGGACCAGCGCGCCAAAAACGGTCAAGAGGACGGCCAGCATCAGGACCGGGACGGCGTTGTCGATCCAGGGTTTGGACAGGATCTCTCCGACCACAGTGTTTGGGATTAGGCGATACCGCCAGCGGACAAGGTCGTCACGGATCATCGGAGGGGTCTTTCGGGGAAAAGGGCGGCCCTGTGACGGGCCGCCTGCAGGGGTTAGCCGCCGATCTGGGCCAATTCCTCGAGGCTCCAGCATGAAGACGGGGTCATGTTGTCCTTGTTAATGCGGATCAGGGGGGAGACCAGATCAAAAGGCTTGCTGCCTGGTTCCGGCATGGTCTGCAGCAGGGTGCGGATGATGGCGTTCAGGTCGCGGCCCTGACCTGCGGTGTTGTAGCTGGTGTAATAGGAAAAATCGCCCGCTGCGATCTTATCGCAGGCCGATTCGCGCGCGCCGCTGCCCGAGGTGATGACAGCGACCTTGCCTTGCAGGTTCGCCTCTTTCACAGCCGAGGCGATGCCCGCGTCGGCCACATCCCAGAAGCCGACGATGCCGCAGATATCGGGGTTCTGCTGCAGGACGGTGGTGGCGATCTGATAGGCCTTGGTTGCATCCCAATCGGCAGCCTGATTGGACACGACGGTGATTTCGGGATGATCCTTCAGTGCCTCATCAATGCCTGCCATTTGCAGCAGGCTGGCGGGGGCGGTCAGAGCTCCCTGAATGATGGCGACCTTACCATTCTTTCCGCTCTCCTTGCCACAGGCCTGGACCATGCCCTCAACAGCATTGCGGCCCATCTCGTTCCAGTCCGGACCCATGTAGGCGTCGCTGGGAATCTCAGAGCGCTGCTGGGTCTGAACCGTCAAGATGCCCGCCGCGATGGATTTCTGGACCATGCGGTTGTACGAGCGGTTGTCGATGTTTTCGATGATCAGAAGGTCGGGCTTTTCCTCGATCAGCGAGTTGATGGCCTGAATACCAGCTTCGATGCTCCAGTTCGGGTCGCGGACGATGATTTCATAGCCAAGTGCCGCGGCCTGCCGTTCCATGGCGGTGCGCCAGGCCTGGGTTTCGTTGAAACCCATGGCGATCGGGACAAAGCCGATTTTCTTGCCCTTGAGCGCGTTGTAAAAGCCCGAACTGGGCGAGGCGTCTTGCGCGCCAGCGGGCCCTGCGACCCCCGCAATGCAAAGGGCGGCGGCGGCCACAAGTTTGGTGATGATCTTCATGTTCGTATTCTCCCTGTTTTGGTTGTGTGGTTGGTCTTAGATGTCCCCTTGTTGGGACGTCTGCTCGTCCCTTGGGTTCACGAGGGAATCGATTGTCAGGGCTGCCAAGAGGATCAGCGCCTTGATCACGTTCTGGGTGGTGTAGCCCAGGTTCATCATGGTCATCCCGTTCAGAAGGATGCCGATCAGCAGGGTGCCGACGATGACGCTGCCCGCCCCGCCGCGCCCACCTGATAGGCTGATGCCGCCCAGAACGGCCACGAGAATGATGTCATAGACATAGGTAGACCCCACGATGCGGGTGTTCATGGTGGCGACAAGGGCGGCCATCAGCAGGCCTGCCACAAGCGCGACCAGCGAAGTCAGCACATATTGACCGACAATCATGGGCCGGATCGGCACGCCTGTTATGCGGGCGGCCTGAGGATTGTCGCCCATCATGTGAATGTAACGCCCTTCGCGGGTGCCGCGCAGGAACAGGTGGGCCAGACCGCAGACGGCGGCAAAGCACAGGACCGAGACGGGAATGCCCAGGGGGGCTGCGGTGGCGATCATGTTAAGCCATTGCCAATCGTCGGGTAGGTAGTTGACGTCCGAGGCCAGCAGGAACACGCGGCCAAAGCCATAGATCGCTGTGCCCATGGCGAGGGTGGCAAAGATCGGCGGGATTTCGACATAGGCGATCAGAACGCCGTTGATCACCCCAACCGCTATGCTGAACACAAGCGCAAGGCCGAAAGCATGGGCGAAAGAGGCGCCTGCATTCATCTCGGCCAGCATCCAGGCGACCGAGACGGCCATCGAAGCCACCATCGACAGGTCGATCCCGCGTCCGATGATCGACAGCGCCATGCCCATCGCGAGGATGCCCAGGATAGACACGTTTTGCAGCAGGCGCGAGACATTGCCCGCCGACAGGAAATCGGGGACCAGCACGGAAAAGGTGGCAAAGGCCAGCACTGCGATGCCAAGGACGATGCGGGCCTGGGTGAGTTTGGTGCGGCTGCGGGTCATGATTTGCTTGGCACCTCCCATGCCGCAGCGGTGCCAGAGGCGCGCAAGGTTGTCTTGAGGGTTTTGCCGGTTGGCGTTTTGGGCAGGTCGGTGGCAAGGATCTGGATATAACGGGGCACCATATAGGCAGGTAACCGCGGTATGAGATAAGCATGCAGGTCGGGGGCGGTCAGGGTAGCGCCGGGTTTGAGGGCGACAACGGCCTTGATGTCATCCTCGCCTATCCCCGAGGGCACGGCGACAGCGGCAGATTCCAGAACGGCGGGGTGGCTGTCAACTTCCCGTTCAACCTCGAAGGACGAGATGTTTTCGCCACGGCGGCGGATGGCGTCTTTCAATCGATCGACGAAGTAGAAATTGCCCTCGTCATCGCTGTAGAAGGCGTCGCCGGTGTGGAACCACAGGTTGCGCCAGGCCTCCACCGTTTTGGCGGGGTTCTTCCAGTAGCCCAAGCAGAAATCCCAGGGGCGGTCGGCGCGCAAGACCAGTTCGCCGGTGCTGCCGGTGGGCACGGGCATGTCGGCATCATCGACGATGCGGGCGGTGATGCCGGGGCGCAGACGGCCAGCCGAGGTTGGGTTGGTCACACGGAAGCCGTCCGAGCAGAGGGGGACCGAAACCTCGGTCATGTTGAACCAGGTGGCAATCTGAAGACCAAAGCGGCATTTGAGGGCATCAAGGTCTGCTGGAAGCGGGATGACGATGGCTTTGGTCAGCGTGTGGTTGCGGTCATCGGGACTGGGCGGGCGAGACAGCAGGAAATTGGGCATCGAGGACAAAAGGATGGTCATGGTCGCGCCATAACGCCGCACATCGGACCAAAAGGCGCTGGCGCTGAAGCGGGGCCTTATGGCCATGGTGGCGCCCGCCAGCAGGGTCAGGCCGAACATCTGCGACAGGCCCACATGGAACATCGGCAGGAACATGTAGAACACATCACTCGGGGCGCACCAGGCGGCTGGAACCTCAGCTGACGTCCAGGCCTGAGCATAGGAGTAGAGCACGCCCTTGGACGGACCAGTGGTTCCCGAGGTGTAAAAAATCGCCATCGGGTCATGGGATTGCACCACGCGCGGCAGAGGTGCGGCATTGGTGCTGTGCAGATCGGCGGCGTCAAACCAGGCCCAAGGGCTGGGTGTGTCGGGGACAGACCCGCCGAAGACCGCGATTTTGCGTAAGTGGGGCAGATCAGCAGCGAGGGCAATCCAAGCGGACAGATGCTGGGCCGCAACGATCGCAAGCCCGGCCTCAGAATCGTTGACCTGATGGCACAGCATGGCGCCGTGATACGCGTCATTGACGGGAACCATGATCGCGCCAAGTTTGCACAGCGCCAGCCAGATCACGATATGGTCGATCCCGGACGGGATCATCAGCAAAACGCGGTCGCCCTTGGCCACGCCGGTAGCAGCCAGTCCGTTGGCCCAACGGTTGACATCCGCGTCGGCCTCGGCCCAGGTCAAAGAGCGGTCGTCCATCACAAGGCAGGGTTTCTGCACGGCTTCAGCTTCGCGGTCCTCCAGCAGGTAATGGAAAACCCGCTCGCGCGTCATTTTAGCAGCGGCCCAATGGCGAAACCATCTGATGAGGCACCCAAATTCATGATCACCCTCCCGATCTTGCGACTCGCTCAGCATTTTTTGCTCGTGAACCGGCCAAGATACTTGCGGGTATATAAGCCTACCAACAGGTAATCAGTCAACCGGAATTTGTCGGGGCCCATGGTGCCGCTTATTAAGCACCTTTCCGTTCAGTCGGATTTGACCAGGTCCGAGGGTGAAGGGAGCCGAGGTCATTGGCCCATCGGGTTCAGGTTATGCTGCTTGGCCTGCGGATGGGTAAAGTTCGGTTTTGAATGGTCTTGTGTTTGATGCGCCTCCTTTCGGCTAGTGGTCTGAGTCTGACGCTTGCTCTGTGTTTTTTTTGAATTCATCCAGTTTCTCCAGCGCGCGTCGTTCTCGGCTCAGAATATCATCGGGGGTCTTTGTCCCGTGAAACTGCTTGGGCTAGGCGTTGTGCTCCCCGCCGGATCGGCGGCTGAAATACCACGACGCCCACGGCCGCGCGCTGAGCCTTTCTGTCCCATCGACACCAAGTATCAGCGGCATTCAGTCTTACGTTCAGCCGGAGATACATCCCAGCGCGCGCTCAAAGGGGGATAAAAAGGGGGATCACCAAAAACAAAAGCCGCGTAACCCTTTCGGATTGCACGGCTTTCTTTGCGATATTGGTGCCCAGAAGAGGACTCGAACCTCCACGTCTTGCAACACTGGTACCTGAAACCAGCGCGTCTACCAATTCCGCCATCTGGGCGTGGGAAGCGGTTTACTTGCGCCTGTTGTGGGTGTCAACGGGGCGCAACGCAAAAATCGCTGTCTGCTTTGGTCTTGCTGGCAAGGGCCTGCCCCTGTATTCAGGCGGCGCGTTCAAAACGGCGCTTTTACCCTTTTTTCAGACGAGGACCCCATGAGCAAGCTGGTCACGATCTTCGGCGGTTCTGGCTTTGTCGGCCGCTACATCGCGCGCAAACTCGCACAAGAGGGCTGGCGCGTCCGCGTGGCTGTGCGCCGCCCGAACGAGGCGCTGTTTGTGCGCGGCTACGGCGCTGTGGGGCAGGTCGAGCCGGTGTTTTGCAACATCCGCGACGATGGCTCTGTCGCTTCGGCGCTGGCGGGGGCGGATGCGGCGGTGAACTGCGTGGGCACCTTTGATGCACGCGGGGCGAATAATTTTGACGCCGTGCAGGCTGCGGGGGCAGGGCGCATTGCGCGGTTGGCTGCGGCGCAAGGTTTGGGCACTTTGGTGCATCTGTCGGCCATCGGGGCGGATGCGGAAGGCG
>JBAXLX010000075.1:0-11990 GCA_037134595.1 Pseudomonadota bacterium | reverse complement strand
GCGGGCTCCATCCTTGTGCTGGTGCCCTGCCTTGGGGCCTATGTCACGCCGCGCCTGCTGGGGGGCGGCAAGAATATGATGATCGGCAACTTTATTGAATTGCAATTCGGCCAGGGGCGCAACTGGCCTTTGGGTGCGTCTTTGTCGGTGACGCTCTTGATCATCGTGACGGGGGCTTTGCTGGTCTATGTCCGCTATGCCAATCGGGAGACGCGCCATGGCCAGTAAGGGCTTTGTCATCTCGCGCTTGCCGGGGTTCAACCCGATTGCAGGATTGGTCTTTGCGGGCCTGTATCTGCCCATTATCATTTTGGTGATCTATTCTTTCAACGCGGGCCGCTCGGTGGCCAGTTGGGAAGGCTTTTCGCTGCAATGGTACGCGGTGGCTTGGGAGAATGACGCGGTCAAGGCGGCCACGATCCGTTCGCTGTATCTGGCGGCCTCGGCGGCGGTGATCTCGACGTTTTTGGCCACGCTGGCGGCTTTGGGCACCACGCGGCGCAAGGCATTTGGCGGGCAGACGTTTATCTATGTGATGATCAACCAGCCGCTGATGGTGCCGGAAATCGTTTCCGCCGTGGCCTTGTTGATCTTTTTTGCTATGATCAAACAGGCCACGGGCTATGCGGGCATGGGGTATCTGATTGCCGCCCATTCGGCCTTTTGCATCCCCTTTGCCTATCTTCCCATCCGCGCGCGGCTGGAGGGGATGGATATGACGCTGGAAACGGCGGCCTCTGACCTGTACGCCTCGACCTGGCAGGCGTTTCGCTTTGTCACCCTGCCCTTGCTGTTGCCGGGGATCTTTGCGGGGATGATGCTGGCCTTTGTCACCTCGCTGGATGATGTGGTGATCACGGTCTTTGTGAAATCGGCCGGACAAGACACCTTGCCCACCTATATGCTGGGCCAGATCCGCCGACAGGTGACGGCAGAGATCAACGCGATCTCGACCGTGCTTTTGGCCTTGACCGTTTTGCTGCTGACGCTGTTCTTTGTGCTGACGCGCAAGAAAGACGAATAATACCAACCAACCGGGAGACTGACATGAAAAAACTGATGTCCACCGTGGCCCTGCTTTTGGCCACCGCTGGCATGGCGCAGGCCGCTGGCGAATTGCAGCTGTACAACTGGGGCGACTATACCAACCCCGAGTTGCTCAAAAAGTTTGAGGCCGAAACCGGCATCAAAGTGACGGTCACCGATTACGACAGCAACGACACGGCTTTGGCCAAGGTCGAAGCCGGCGGGTCGGGGTTTGACTTGGTTGTGCCCTCGGCCAGCTTTATCCAGATTTTTGTGGAAAAAGGCCTGATCCAAGAACTGGACCTGTCCAAGATCCCCAACCACAAAAACATCGCGCCAGAATGGATGAATGTCGATTACGACCCCGGTCGTAAGTTCACCATTCCGTGGCAGTGGGGCACCACCGGTATTGGGGTGAACCAGACGGCCTATTCGGGTGATATCAACACCTCGGCGATTTTCATGGACCCGCCGGCGGAATTGGTGGGCAAGGTCAACGTCACGCCGGAAATGGGCGAAGTCTTGGCCATGGCCACGATGTATATGGGTGGTAAGCCCTGCTCGGACGACCCAGAGCTGATGAAAAAGGTGCGTGACAAGCTGTTGGAAGCCAAGCCGAAGTGGATTTCGATGGACTACGGGATGACCGAAAAGATGTCGAACAATGACATCGTGGCCTCGGAATACTGGAACGGGGCGATGTTTCGCGCGCGTTTGGCCAATCCGGACGTGAAATATGGCTATCCCAAGGAAGGCTTCCCGATCTGGATGGACCAAGTGGCCCTGCTGAAAGACGCCAAGAACGTCGAGGAAGCTTATAAGTTCCTGAACTTCATCGCAGTTCCGGAAAATGCGGCCCTGATCTCGTCCTTTGCCCGCTATGCCAATGGCATAACCGGTTCGGAAGAGTTCATGCCCGCCGATATGAAGGACGCGCCCGAAATCGTTATTCCGGCAGAGTTCAAGGATAAGGGCGTGTTCTTGCCCACCTGTACTGGCAAGGCGCAAGAGTATATCACCGCGATCTGGACCGAACTGCAAAAGTAAGGGCCAAAAGCGGGGAGGGTCTTGCCCCTCCCCGCACCCCTGACGCGTGAGGGGGGCTTTCGCGCCCCCCTCACCCTCCCCTTCGAGAGTATTTGGGCAAAGTGCAAATGGATCTTTGGCAGCATTCGGCATCGGATTTGGCGCGTTTGATTGCGGCGCGGCAGGTGGCCCCGTCAGAGGTGATGGCGGCCTATCTGGCGCGGATTGCGGCGGTTAATCCTGGGTTGAACGCTTTGGTGTCATTGCGCGATCCGGACGAATTAATGGCCGAGGCGCGGGTGGCGGATGATGCGGCCCCTAAGGGATGGCTGCACGGGATGCCCTTTGCGGTGAAAGACCTGTGCGCGACCAAGGGGTTGCGCACCACTTGGGGTTCGCCGCTGTTTGAGAATTTTGTGCCTGACGCGGACGATCTTTTGGCCGCGCGGATGCGCGGGGCCGGGGCGATCTTTATCGGCAAAAGCAATTCGCCCGAATGGGGCCATGGCAGCCATACGTTCAACCCCGTCTTCGGGCCAACGCGCAACCCCTATGACCGCTCGCGCACCCCCGGCGGGTCTTCGGGCGGCGCTGCGGCGGCGCTGGCGGCACGGATTGTGCCGGTGGCCGATGGGTCAGATATGATGGGCAGCCTGCGCAATCCGGCGGCCTTTTGCAATGTATACGGCTTGCGGCCCAGTTGGGGCTTGGTGCCGGCGGATGCGCAGGGCGATACCTATCTGTCGACCATGTCGACCGAAGGGCCGATGGGGCGCACGATCGAGGATGTGGCGAACCTGTTGCAGGTGCAGGCGGGGCCAAATCCTGCCGTGCCGTTTGATCGTGCGGCGGGCGATTATGTGGCGGGTTTGCAGGGCGCATCGCTGAAAGGCAAGCGCATTGCTTGGGCCGCCGATTGGGGCGGGGCCTATGCGACCGAGCCGGGGATTTTGGAACTGTGCCAAGCGGCCCTTACCCAGATGGAAGCGATGGGGGCGATTGTCGAGCCGATCGCGCCGCCCTTTGGCGCCGACCAGATGTGGCAGGCTTGGGTGACCTTGCGCGCCATGATGAATGCCAACGGCTTTCGCGCCCTTTACGCTGACCCCGCCAAGCGTGCCCAGATCAAGCCAGAAACCCTGTGGGAGATCGAGCAGGGCCTGACCCTATCCGCACAGGCGGTGTATGAGGCAAGCGTGATCCGCTCGGCTTGGTATGGGGCCGCGTCACGGTTGTTTGACACCTATGACGCCATCGCCCTGCCGACGGCGCAGGTCTGGCCCTTTCCGGTGGAATGGCGCTGGCCGCAGACGATTGGCGGGCGGGCGATGGACACCTATCACCGCTGGATGGAGGTGGTGATCCCCGCCGGATTGATCGGCCTGCCCACGCTGTCGGTGCCCGTGGGATTTGGGGCGCAGGGTCTGCCGATGGGGATGCAACTGGCCGGACGGGTTGGCAACGATGCCGCAGTGCTGGCACTGGGGCAGGCATGGCACGAGGCGACGGATTGGCCAAACCAGCGCCCGCCGGTGCTGTGAGCTTGGGCTAGATGCGCCGATTTATCAGGCTGTTGCTGCCTTTGGTGCCGTGGGCCATGCTCGCCGTGGCGCTGTGGCGCTGGCTTACCGGCCGCGAGAGCAGATTTGACCTTGCGCAGCGTTTGGGCTTTGTGCCGCGCCCTGCGGGGGGGGAAACGCTTTGGCTGCATGCGGCCTCGAACGGGGAACTCGCCTCGGCGCGGTGGGTGTTGGAAGACTTGTTGGCAGCACGCCCGGGATTGCAGGTCTTGGTCACGACCAACACGGCCACGGCCCGTGCCATGGCAAAGGCCTGGGGCTTGGGCGGGGTGACGGTGGCCTTTGCGCCGCTGGATTTGCGCCCTGCGATCCACAGGGTGGTGGAACGCTGGCGGCCTCTTGCTTTGATCACAGTCGAAGGGGAAATCTATCCGCGCCGCTTTGCGCTGTGCGCAAAGGCACATATCCCCCTTGCGCTGATCGGCGCGCGGATGTCAGAGCGCAGCTTTCGCGGCTGGCAGGCCTTGCAGCCGGTGATGGCAGGGGCCTTGGCGCGGGTGGATATGGCGTCAATTCAAGATGCGGCATCGGGCGAAAGGCTGGTGGCTTTGGGCCTGCCCTTGGCGGCCATGCACGCCCCCTGCGACCTGAAAGCGGTTGCGATTGCCCGCTTGCCTGCGCCCCACCTGCCGCCTTTTGAAACGCGGTCGCGCTGGCTGCTTGCAGCCTCAACCCATGCGGGCGAAGAGGCGATCATTCTGGATGCCTTTGCGCAGGTGCGCGGCTTTTTTGACCACCTGATCATCGCCCCACGCCATCCGCGCCGTGGGGATGAGGTGGCGGGTTTGATCGCAGCACGGGGATTCGCCACGGCGCGGCGATCACGCGGCGCCATGCCCCAAGCAGAGCCGGTTTTTCTGGCCGACACCATGGGCGAGATGGACCTGTGGTATGCGCGCTGCGGTGTGTGCATTGTGGGGGGCAGTTTTGTGCCCAAAGGCGGCCATACCCCGTGGGAGCCGGTGCGGATGGGCTGCGCCATCGTGCATGGGCCAAGTGTTGAGAATTTCGCTGCCCCCTACGGTGCGCTTGACCAATCTGGCGGTGCACTGCGCGTTGCGGGGCCAGCCGGACTGGGCATAGGTTTGGCGCGATTGAACACGGCCTGCCAAGCGCGCCAAAGCGCCACAGCCGCCCATATTTTAGCCGAAATGGCGGGTGGGGACCACCTTTGTGACGCGCTTTTTACCCTCATGGGTCAGCATGCGCCAATCAAGCCCTTGCATTGAGGCGATAGTGTGGCAGGGTCGCAGCCTTAAAGTCGCGGACATCGGGGAATGAACCTCGGGTCAACCGATGCGACACAAGGTGCAGGCAAAATGACCATCAGCATTCCAACGCCAAGGGCAGGCGATCTAGACCCGATTGCGACGCCGCCGCCCGCCGCGCCAGAGGCAGCGCAGGTCGCGGCCCTGTGTTGGCGGTTGCACAAGGGGCGGGTTCAGGTCTTGCCGGTGACCTCCCGCGATACGGGGCGGTGGGTGCTGCCCAAGGGCTGGCCCATGACGGGAAAGACCGCTGACGCCGCGGCTGAGCGCGAAGCTTGGGAAGAGGCGGGGGTTGAAGGACTGGTACAGGCGCTGCCCGTCGGGCGCTTTTGCTATGACAAGATAAGGCCCGATGCCACCGTGTTGCGCTGCTGCGTCGAAATCTTCCCGCTGCGCGTGCGGCGGCTGAAATCCGAGTTTCCAGAGCATAAGGAACGCCGCCGCAAATGGTTCAGCGCGGGCGAGGCGGCAAGTTTGGTGGCAGAGGCCGAGCTTGGCGACCTTTTGAGGCGTTTGGATGAAACACCGGCTCTGCTGACAGGGATGTCAAAGTCCGCGATGCCCAGTGTTTAAGGCAGAGCTTGGTTTAAGACAGAGCTTGGCTTGACAAGGGCCGACAACCTGCCAGTTAAAGGTGTGTCCACGATGTGTGGCGAGGCCCAAGCGAAAAGAAGATGATCCGATACACGCTGAAATGTCCGGCAGAGCACGCGTTTGACAGCTGGTTTCAATCGGCTGCGGCGTTTGACAGCCTGACGGCGGGGGGCCATGTCGCCTGCCCGACCTGTGGCAGCGCCAAGGTCGTCAAGGCCCTGATGGCCCCGCGCGTGGCCCATGGCCAAGGCGATCTGACCACACCGCAGAGCGATGCCGAAAAGGCGCTGGCCGAGTTGCGCCGCAAGGTCGAAGAAAACTCGGAATATGTCGGGGTGAACTTTGTGGCCGAGGCGCGCAAGATGCACGAGGGCACGGTGCCCGAACGCTCGATCTACGGCGAGGCCAAGCCCGCCGATGCGATCAAGCTGTTGGAGGAGGGCGTGCCGGTGGCCCCCTTGCCCTTTATGCCGGGGCGCAAAAGCAACTAGCGCGCTATTTGTCGGCTGATGCTCCACAAAAAAGCTGGAGGGTTTCACACCCTCCAGACCTCCCGTGGGATATTTGGGCAAGTATGAAAGGGGTCAGATTTGCTTTTGCGGCATCTGCACGCGCAATCCGTCAAGGGCGGCAGAGACTTTCAACTGGCAAGTCAGGCGCGAGCGGACGGGGTCGGGCGACCACGCGAAATCGAGCATGTCGGATTCCATCGCGTCTTTCTTGGGCAAACGGTCCACCCAAGCTGGGTCGACATAGACATGGCAAGTGGAACAGGCACAGGCCCCGCCGCAGTCGGCTTCGATTCCGGGGATGCCGTTGTCGCGGGCCCCTTCCATGACGGTCAGGCCGTTTGCGACCTCGATCGTGTGTTCTTTGCCGCCGAATTCGACATAGGTGATCTTTGCCATGGTGCCCTCGCATCTGTGTTGGGGGATATCTAGCGCAAGGGGGGCGCGGATTCCACCCCCCGTTTGGGGCTTGCGCGGGCCTGTGATGGCTTGCTTTGCCGGTGTAAATGTTCTACTTTTGTTCTATGTCTGATTGGCTGACCCCCACCCCGCGCCCCAACACATGGCCCCGCCCGCCTGCGGCCTTGCCCGCTGCGCGTTTGGACGAGCCAAGCCATGGTGCGCGGGTTTGTGTGGCGGGGTTGGTTTTGGTGCGCCAGCGCCCCGGCACGGCCAAGGGTGTGATCTTTCTGACGCTGGAGGATGAGACAGGGGTTGCCAATGTGGTGGTCTGGGCCGCGATCTATGAACGCTTTCGCCGCGCGGTGATCTCGGGGCGATTGCTGCGCGTCACGGGCCGGTTGCAGCGCGATGCGGGGGTGGTGCATGTGGTGGCCGAGGCGATCGAGGATATGTCCCCCCTGCTGGACCGCCTGCTGGCCCCTGACTTTCGGCCCGAAATTGCGCGGGCGGGCGACCAGCCCTAGCGCGCGCAAAGCAAAGGCGGCGAGGTTGCCCCCGCCGCCTGTCAGGTCTTTATGCCGGTGGCTTATTCCAGCGACAGCGCCACAAAGCGCGGATCACCTTGGGTGCGCACCAAAAGCAGCAGCGACTTGCGGCCAGCATCTTTCGCCTCGACCACGCGGTCTTGCATGTCTTTCAGCGTCGCCACCTTTTGCTGGCCTGCTTCGGTGATCAGATCGCCTTGGCGCAGGCCCTTGGTATAGGCTTCAGACGCCACATCGACATTCATCACCACCAGCCCTTTTTCGCCCGGTTGCAGGCCCAGATCGGCGGCCATCTCGTCGGTGAAGGGTTGCAGGGTCAGGCCAAGGATCACGCTGGTCTGCGGCTCTGCCGGAGCGGCGGGTTTTTGGCCAGCGGTGTCAGACTGGGCCTCGGCCTCTTCGCGGCGGCCGAGCTTCACGTCAAGGTCAACCGATTTGCCCTGACGCAGCACAACAACCTTGACCATCTCGCCAATCGGCGCATCGGCCACGGCGCGCACCAAGGCTTTGGAATCGGCCACGTCTTTGCCGTTAAAGGTGACAATCACATCCCCCGACAGGATGCCTGCATCCTTGCCCGGACCATCGGGCACATCGGTGACCAAAGCGCCCGTCGCCGAAGGAAGGCCCATAGCATCGGCCACATCTTGGCTGACGTCTTGGATGCGCACGCCCAGCCAACCACGGCGCGTTTCGCCATATTGCTTAAGCTGGTCAACGACTTTGCTGACCACGTTCGAGGCCATCGAAAAGCCAATCCCGATCGACCCGCCCGAGGGTGACAGGATCGCGGTGTTCATCCCGATCACTTCGCCGTTCACGTTAAACAACGGCCCGCCAGAGTTGCCCTTGTTGATCGCAGCATCGGTTTGCAAGAAGTCGTCGTAGGTGCCGCTCAACTCGCGCCCGCGGGCCGAGACGATGCCCGCCGACACCGAAAACCCTTGGCCCAGCGGGTTGCCCATGGCCACGACCCAGTCGCCAACGCGCATTTTGTCGCTGTCGCCGAACGAGACGAAGGGCAAGGCATCGGGGCTTTCCACTTTAAGCAGGGCCACGTCGGTTTTCAGATCGCGCCCGACCACTTTGGCCTTAAAGGTCTTGTGGCCAAAGGTTTCGACCTCGATGTCATCAGCGCCTTCGATGACGTGGTTGTTGGTCACGATATAGCCGTCAGCGGAAATGATATAGCCTGACCCCAAGGCTTCGGATTTTTCCATCGGCTGGTCGGGGGATTGCCCGTTTTGCCCGTTGAAATCCTTGAAGAACTTCTCAAAGGGTGACCCGGGGGGCACCTGCATCTGCCCGCCCGATTGGGCCGCGACGATCGAGGATGTGGTGATATCGACTACGGCGGGGGAGAATTTCTCGACCAGATCGGCGAAACTGGCTGGCACGCCTTGCGCCATGGTCACGCCAGCCAAGGGGCTGACGGTCAGCGCAAGCCCCAAGCCCAGCGCCATCAGGGCGCGGCGGGGGCTGCGGGTTCGCGATAGGTCCGCCTGCGGGGCGGGGCGTTTTAAGACGGGATAAGTCGCTTGCACGTTAGAACTCCTCACGATGTGCCCAGACCCGCGCGGTGCGAGCCCGGTATGTCATGCCCCTATGTTGAGCGGGGACGCGCTATTTGCAATGCAAACCCGCTCGCGCCCGCTCAAAGCCGCGTGAGAAGATCGTGCGCGGTTTGCGAGGCATACGCCCGCAAACCGCAACTCCTTAGGGCGCTTTGGGCGCGCTGCCGCCCGCAACCGTGCTGCCCGTGCCCGTTGCAGCCGATGCGGGGCCTGCGGCGGCAGGGTCCATGGGATCGGCCCCGAAGTAGTGGAAAAACTCACCATTGGGGGCCATCACAAAGGCTGTTGTGCCCGATTTGAGCGCATTGGTATAGGCGCTGAGCGAGCGGGTGAAGGCGTAGAACTCGGGGTCTTGGCCATAGGCTTGGGCATAGATCGCGCTGCGTTTGGCATCGGCTTGGCCCCGGATGATCTCGGCCTGTTTGCTGGCCTCAGAGGTGATTTCCACAGCCGCACGATCGGCCTCGGCCCGCAGAGTTTGGGCCGCTTCGTTGCCGCGGGCGATTTCGTCGGTCGCATCGCGCTGGCGTTCGGCCTGCATGCGCGAATAGGTCGCATTCAAGTTTTGCTGCGGCAGGTCGGTGCGGGTGAGGCGCACGTCGATCACATCAATGCCCAAGGTTGCGGCCTTGGCGCGGGCATTGTCGCGGATTTTGTTCATCAGCGCCACGCGGTCTTCTGACAGCACCGATTGCAGCGGGACCGAGCCTAGAACGTCGCGCACTTCGGGGTTCACGATCTTCGACAGGTTGTTGCGCGCCTCGTCAATGCCGCCCAAGCCCACCGCGCGGCGGAACTTTTGCAGGTCGACAATGCGCCAACGGGCAAAGGCATCCACCACCAGACGGCGCTGGTCGGCAAAGGTGATTTCCTGCGGGTCGGTCACAAGGCCCAAGATGCGGTCATCATAGCGAAAGACCTCTTGGATGAAGGGGGCTTTGAAATACAGGCCCGGTTCATCAACCACCTGCTTGACCTCGCCAAACTGCAAGACCAGCACTTTTTCACGCACATCGACCACAAAGATCGACGACATGGCCGTGGCGAGCAAGATCGCCAGAACGGGAAGAGAGTAGATCATTTTCATCAGTTGGTCCCTCCGGCAGCGGGGGCAGAGGGCGGCGGGATCAGGCTGTTAAGGGGCAGATAGGGCACGGCCCCTTGGGCAGAGCCATCCATGATGACCTTATTTGCCCCGCCTAAGACCTGCTCCATCGTTTCGAGATACATCCGCTTGCGCGTGACTTCGGGGGCTTTGACGTATTCGGCATAGACCGACAGGAAGCGGCTGGCATCGCCCTCGGCCTCGTTCACCACCTTTGCGGCATAGGCTTGCGCCTCTTGCCCCGTTTGGGCGGCTTGGCCGCGTGCGGCGGCGGTGACTTTGTTGGCATAGGCATTGGCTTCTTTTTGCAAGCGGTCGCGCTCTTGCTGGGCGGCTTGAACGGCGCGGAAGCTGTCGGCCACTTCGGCGGGCACGTCGGATTTGAGCAGGTTCACCCGCACCACCGAAATGCCACTGTCATAGCTATCAAGGGTGGATTGCACCTCGGTTGTCAGGCTGGTTTCCACCTCGCCGCGGTTTTTGTTCAAGATCGGGGCCAATTGGCTGCGCGCCACGATGTCACGCACGGCAGATTCGGCCACGGCGCGGATCGTGTCTTCGGGGTCTTTGAGGTTAAACAGATACTTGGCCGGATCGTTGATGTTCCAGACCACTTGGAATTCGATATCCACGATGTTTTGATCGCCTGTCAGCATCAGGCCATTGTCCAGATCGCCGCCCGTCCCCGTGCCGATATCGGTGGTGCGCTGCTGGCTGGTGTTGACGATAACGGCCGAAACGATGGGCCAAGGGGCCACGTTCAAGCCATCGGCTTTGACTTGGTAGAATTGGCCCAGAAACAGCTCAACCGCTTTTTCTTCGGGCTTGACGGTGTAAAATGACAGGTATGACCAGACCAAGCCCAGCGCGATGATGGCCGCGATGATGCCCTGACGGGTAAATAACCAATTGCCATCGCCACCGGTTGACCCGCCGCTGCTGCCGCCGTTGCCGCGACCGCCCATGATGACGCGCAGGCGTTCTTGCCCTTTGCGGAACACCTCGTCCAGATCGGGGATTTGCGGGCCCGGTGCGCGGCGATTGTCGCCGTTGCGCGGTTCGGGCCTGCGCCCTTCGGGCTTTTTGTTATCGTCCTCGGGGCCGTTACCGCCGCCCCAAGGGCCATTGCCACCTGCCATCGGTTTTCCTCTTGTTCTTGGTCAGACTTAATCTGGGCATTGTCCGCGAAATTTCAAGGCGCGCCGCTTAAACGGCGGGATGGGTCCTTGTGGGTTTGCGCATGGTCACCAGTTCTTCAGCCATTGTCGGGTGAACGGCCACGGTGCGGTCGAAATCTTCTTTGGTGGCCCCCATCTTGACGGCAATCGCCGCCAGTTGGATCATCTCGCCCGCTTCTGGCCCGACGATATGGCAGCCCAGCACCACGCGGGTGTGGGCGTCGACGATCAGTTTCATCAGCACACGGTCCTGGCGGCCCGCAAAAAGGGTTTTCATCGGTCGGAAGGTGGCGGCGTAAACCTCGACCCCGCCGCGGGCTTTGCCTTGCTCTTCGGTCATGCCCACAGCGCCCAATTCCGGCTGGGTGAAGACGGCCGAGGCAACCATGGCATGGTCCGCCTTGGCAGGCTTGGCGCGAAACAGCGTGTCGGCCAAGGCATGGCCTTCGCGAATGGCCACGGGGGTCAGATTGACGCGGTTGGTGACATCGCCCACCGCGTAGATCGAAGGAACGGCAGTTTGGCTCCACTCATCCACGATCACTTCGCCGTATTGGCCAAAGGCCACGCCCAGCTGTTCCAACCCCAAGCCTTGCACATTCGGCCTGCGGCCTGTGGCGTAAAGGACAAGGTCAACCTCTTGTTGGGCGCCAGAAAGATCGGTGGCCACAATGCCGCCGCTGCTGCGATCCAGCCGCGCCACATCGGCGTTGCAGCGGATGTCGATCCCCGCCGCTTGCATGCCCGCCACAACATGGCCGCGCGCCTCGTCATCAAAGCCGCGCAGGATTTGCGGGCCTCGGTAAAGCTGGGTCACTTTGGTGCCAAAGCCGTTGAGAATACAGGCGAATTCCGAGGCGATATAGCCCCCCCCCACGATCAGCGCACGCTGAGGCAGGCTGTCAAGATCAAACATCTCGTTCGAGGTGACGGCCAATTCGGCGCCGGGCACATCGGGCACAAAGGGCCACCCGCCTGTGGCGATCAGGATATGTTTGGCCGTGAAGGTTTGCCCCGTTGACAGGCGCACGGTGTGGGCACCGGCCAAAGTGGCGCGGGCGTCATGCACCACAACGCCGGCATTTTTCAGCGTGCCGCGATAGGCTGTTTCCAGACGGGTCAGTTCAGCGCCCAGAAGGCCGCGAAACTTAAGCCAGTCAAAGGCCCCCGCCTGCACGTCCCA
>JBAXLX010000074.1:0-12009 GCA_037134595.1 Pseudomonadota bacterium | reverse complement strand
CGCGCTCGACCAAATCAGGGGAAATCGGTAGCAACCGTCTGACTCAGAACACTAGATTGAGGAAATCATGAGAATTTTGCTAGCAGACGATCAAGAATTGGTCCGAGACACGATTGCCGCTTTTTTACGGCAGGAAGAAAACGTATCGGTCGAGGTTGCTCGTGATTTTCCCGCGGCTCTGGATTTGGTGCGCAGTCTGGGCGTGTTCGATTTGGTGCTGTTAGACTATACGATGCCCGGCATGAACGGTCTGGCTGGCTTGGCCATCATGAAAAAGCAGCAAGGCTCGAAGCCGGTCGCGATCATCTCTGGCACGGCCCCACGGGCCATCGCCGAGCAGGCCTTGGCCGAGGGTGCGGCCGGTTTTCTGCCCAAGTCGATGTCAACCAGGTCTTTATTGGCCGCCGTTCGCTTTATGGCGGCCGGAGAGATCTATGCCCCGATCAGTTTGATGACAGAGCGCGACACACAGCCGATCACGGTCGCAGGCGCACAACTGACCCCGCGGGAATTGGCTGTTCTCAAACGCCTGTGTCTCGGTCTGGCCAACAAAGAGATCGCCCGCGAGCTTGAGCTGCAAGAGGTGACCGTCAAGCTGCACATCAAAACCTTGTACCGCAAGATATCCGCCAAGAACCGCACCCATGCCGCCATGATCGCCAAAGAGGCGGGGCTGTACTGACCTATCCTTTCGGGTATAATTTTACCCTTAGGAATACATCATTCATCCTTTGAGATACGCGACGAGGCCAAATGACTGTGCTACCAACCCATGCGGGCTAAACTCTAACGGATGGGTGCTATGCGCAGTTTTTTTAAAGCAATTTTGCTGTTTATGTGCCTTGGGGTGTCAACGCTTGCGCAGGCAGACATCAACGCCCCGCCCAAGGGCGACGTCATTGTGACCATAAAGGGGGCAATCACGGCCAAAAATTCGCCCGATGGGTTGCTCTTGGATTTAGATCAGCTGAAAGCGTTGCCCCAGCACAGCTTTACGACCTCAACCACATGGACGGACGGCAAGGCCACGTATCAGGGGGTTCTCTTGAAAGATCTGATCGCTGCGATCGGGGCCTATGGAACCACCATCACAATCACGGCCTTGGACGATTATGCCAACTCGCTGCCCATCACCGATGCCAAGGACGACGGCCCGATGTTGGCCTATCTGGTCGATGGTAAAACGATGTCCGTTCGGGACAAGGGGCCGCTTTGGTTGATATATCCCTTTGATGATAACGCAGATTATCGAAACGAAGAGGTCTATGCCCATTCGATCTGGCAGATTGCGCGGATAGAGTTTGGGAAGTAATCGCGAAACCCCGCCCAAAGTCTTTCCAAGGCAAGGGTCTTTCTGGGCCCCGTTTCTTCGAATCTTAAAGCCAGCGATCATGGTCTTGGCTGCCGTCTCTATCGGTGTCGTCGCGGTTTTATGGCTGCGCCTAGAGGCCGAGATGGTGGATTATCGGCAAGAAGCGATCGATAATATTCATTTTAACATCACGCAGATTGAATTGGACCTTGTCCGATTCGAGGCTGAAGCCGACGTCGTTTCACTGCAGCCCCAAGCGCCGTTGACCGAATTACGCAAACGCTTCGATCTGCTTTACAGTCGGTTTCAGTCTGTCTTGCTTGGCAAGATGTTCGTGGCTCTTGGCAGGCCAGAAGTGGTGAGTGCGATCACCGTGAACATGGAAGAATTCTTAGACGAAACGACCCCCCTGATTGACTCGTCTGATTCGGAATTACGTGCGGCCTTGCCCCAGATGGCCGCCCAAGCCGCTGAGTTGCGTGGAAAATTGCACGTCCTGATGATCAAGCTCGTCACCCGCTATGCTGCCATGGGCGACGAACGCCGTGCAGCCTTTGCCGCTTTGGTGCAGCGGGCGGCTTGGGCAGGCGCGATCGTCATTGCAGCCCTTGCGATGCTGTCGTCCTTGGTGCTTTGGCTGAACCGGCAGACCATGCGCATGGCCGATCAAACCTTGCGCCTGTCCTCGCGCTTTGCGGCCACGGTTAGAACCTCGCTGGATGCCATTATCGTCTCGGATGCCAAAGGCCGCGTGCTTGACTATAACGAGGCCGCTGCCCTGACCTTTGGCTACAGCGCGCAAGAGGCGATCGGTATCGATCTTGCCAACTGCATCCCGCCCGGCTCGCGCCAGATCTATCTTGATGTCATCGCGCGTCTTCAGCAGGATGGCGCGGCGAAGGACACGAACTCTGGCCTGTTCCAGATGACCGCTCGGCGAAAAGGCGGGATCGAATTTCCAATCGAACTGTCGATAGCCAGCCATCAGACGACGGATGGTGTGATCTTCATCGCCTTCCTGCGCGATATTTCCGACCGCTTGCAAGCCGAGATGGCCTTGGTGCAAGCGCGGGACGCGGCCATGGCGGCCGAAAAATCAAAGACCAACTTTATGGCCGTGATGAGCCATGAAATGCGCACCCCCCTAAACGGCGTGATGGCCGCGCTAGAAATCGCCTCTGGTATGGCGGTCGATGCCAAGCAGATGCGGTTTCTTGATTTGGCGCAATCCTCGGCGCGCCAGTTGCTGCGGCACGCCAATGATGTCCTTGACATCTCAAAGGTCGAAGCGGGAAAAATGCATCTGACCGGCGAAGATTTCGATTTGACCGCCTTGGCCGAGGATCTTGTGGCCGGCTTGCAGCAAATGGCGGCCCAAAGCGGCACCGAGGTGATTGTCAGTCCTTTGGGATCCGTACCGCGCTTGGTCGGAGATTATTTCCGCATCAGCCAGATCTTGCAGAACTTCCTGACCAACGCGCTGAAATTCACCAAGAACGGCCTGATCTCCATCGAAATAGAGGCGCAGCCCCGCCCAGATGCCATGCTGGACGTGGAAGTCCGTGTGATCGACACGGGTATCGGCATCGCAGACAAGGATCAGGACCGGATTTTTGAAGACTTTGTGATTTTGGACCAGTCGCTGGTGCGAACCGGTGGCGGCACGGGCCTCGGTCTGGCCATTGCTCGCCGGTTGGCCCACGCCATGGGCGGTGAGGTCGGCGTGGAAAGTGAATTGGGCGAGGGCAGTTGCTTTTGGTTGCGCTTGCCTTTGGCCACCGCCGACACCTTGGAACAGACCGCCCCGCCCAAGCCGGAACCCGTTCAAAAAGGCAAGACATTGGACATTCTCGTTGTCGAAGACAACGCAACCAACCGGATCGTCTTGGAAGAAATGCTGCAGCAGATGGGCCACTGTGTGACCATGGCCGCCGACGGCCGCCAAGGCATGGAGGTGGCGCGCGCCCATGCGTTCGACGTGATCTTGATGGACATCTCGATGCCCGTGATGGACGGTTTGACCTCCACGGCGATGATACGCGCCCAAGGGCTGTCGATGGGCAGCCGGATTCTGGCTGTCACCGCCCATTCGATGCCCGCCGATCTAGAGCGGTTCAAAAACGCCGGAATGGATGGTTGCCTGACCAAGCCGATCTCTTTTGGCAATCTTGCCGCCGTTTTGCGGGGCGATGGGCCAGCGGTTGGGGCAAACGTGCAGCCTGCCCCGCTTGTGCTGAACCCCGCCCGCATTGACGATCTGCGCGAAGGTTTGGGGCCGGCTGGTTTGGCGCGGATGA
The DNA here is from genome assembly GCA_037134595.1 of Pseudomonadota bacterium. Classification (GTDB taxonomy): domain Bacteria; phylum Pseudomonadota; class Alphaproteobacteria; order Rhodobacterales; family Rhodobacteraceae; genus Stagnihabitans. Next base: position 8,400 of record JBAXLX010000074.1, on the reverse strand, counting down.
TCAACCGCTTTCTTGCCGATTTTCCGGCCTTTCAGGCGCGCTTGATGGCAGCTTGCGCGCCTGATGGCCAAGCCAATCTGATGGCCATTTGCCATGAAGGCGCTGGTGTGTGTGCCATGGTGGGGGCAACGGCGTTGCAAAAGCTGTACGCGAGGGCCGAAGAACAGTGTCGCGGCGATGATCCAACCGCTGCGGCCGACTTGATCTTGTCAGAGCTTACGCCCTTGTGGACCCAGACCGAGGCTGCGATTTTGGCGATAGATCTGGGTGCACAGTCGGCGGCGAAAGTGGCCTAATCGCTTTGCGCCGCTGGATCTGTCACGCTGCAAAAGGCATCGCGCAGGGCTGACAAAACCTTGGTAATCTCTGGCGCTGCGATGGAATAGACCACGCTTTTCCCGCGCCGCTCTGTGCGCACCAACCCTTCGGCCCGCAGACGCATCAGGTGCTGCGAAACAGCCGGCTGAGACAGGCCCAGTGCCTGCGTCAAGGCGCCCACGCTCTGCTCGCCGTCGATCATATGGCACAGCAGCTCTAGCCGCCCTTCGTGGCCAAGCACCTTCAAAAAGGCCACCGCGCGCTGCAAGGCCTGCGGCTGGCCGTTTGGGTCAAAGCGGATGACGGCAGGCGCGGCGGTTTGCATGGGGAACCTATCTTCTTCGGCTGCCAAGAGTTTATATTCAGACAAACAGATGTGAAAGGGCTAAAGCAAAGGGATCATGACCCCTCGACAGGGGTGGTTTCAAAGGTCATGTTAGCGACTAAAACCGCCAGCTTCAGGATAGCCCATGACCAAACCCCACGTGCTGCAAATGGGATCTTATCCCGAATGGGACCAATCCCCGCTAGACGCCGCCTTTCAGATGCACGCCTATCACGCGGCGGCGGATAAGGCGGCTTTTCTGGCCGAAGTTGGCCCACAGATCCGCGCGATTGCCACCAATGGTGGCGCAGGGGCAGGGTCTGCGGTGATCGCCGCTTGCCCCAATCTAGAGGTGATCAGCATCTACGGCGTGGGCTATGACGCAGTTGATCTGGCCGCCTGCAAGGCGCGCGGCATCCATGTGACCAACACGCCCGATGTGCTGACCGATGACTGCGCCGATCTGGCCGTGGGCATGGTTGTCGCACTGGCCCGCGGCATCGTTCCCGCCGCAGCCTTTGCCCGTGCCGATTGGGCCAAGGGCAGCTTTCCCCTGCAACGCCGCGTGACGGGGATGAAGGCCGGCATCTTGGGCCTTGGCCGCATTGGCGAGCAAGTGGCCAAGCGCCTTGCGGGTTTTGATATGGACATCGCCTATTCCGCCCGCAGCCCGCGCGATGTGCCCTATACCTACATCGCCGACCCGGTCGCTTTGGCCGCGCGGTCCGATGTGCTGATCGTCACCGCCTTGGCCAATGCCCAAACCCGCCACATCGTCAGCGCCCAAGTGTTGCAGGCCTTGGGGCCGGACGGGTTGCTGGTCAACATCTCGCGTGCGTCCAACATCGACGAAGAGGCGTTGTTGACTGCCCTTGAAACCGGTGCGCTTGGCGGGGCCGCTTTGGATGTGTTCGAAGGCGAACCCCACCTGAACCCGCGCTTTTTGGCGCTGTCGAACGTGCTGCTGCAACCCCACCACTCCTCTGGCACGGTGGAAACGCGCCGCGCGATGGGGCGGTTGATGCGCGACAATCTGACAGCGCATTTTGCAGGCCAACCGCTGCTGACGCCGGTAAGCTGATCAAACGCCGCTGACCCTGCGCTGTAAACGGCCGCAGGGTCAGCGCGCCAAAAGGGGGGGTTACATGCGCAACGGCGGGCAAATTCTGGTGGAAAGCCTTGTGGCCTTGGGGGCCAAAAAGGCATTTGGCGTGCCGGGCGAAAGCTATCTGGCCGTCTTGGATGCCATGCACGACACGGTGGGCCGTTTTGACTATATCCTGTGTCGCAACGAAGGCGGGGCCAGTTTCATGGCCGCCGCTTACGGCAAGCTGACAGGCCAGCCCGGCATTTGCATGGTCACCCGTGGCCCGGGTGCCTCTAACGCCATGATCGGCGTGCATACGGCGATGCAGGATTCCACGCCGCTGCTGCTGTTCATCGGCCAAATCGCCCAATCCGACCGCGAGCGCGAAAGCTTTCAAGAGGTCGACTACCGCGCCGTCTTTGGCAGCATGGTCAAATATGTGGTCGAAATTACCGACCCCGCCCGCATTCCCGAACATCTGGCCCGCGCTTGGAAAACCGCTGTCTCGGGCCGTCCGGGGCCGGTGGTGGTGTCTTTGCCAGAAGATATGCTGGCGGCCTTGTCCGACACGCCCCCCCTGTCGCTTCCCCTTCCGCCCATAGCCCCCGCGCAGCCCGATCCTGCCGCTTTGCGTCAAGCGCATGACTTGCTGGCCCAAGCCCAGCGGCCCTTGATCCTGACCGGCGGCACGGGTTGGACGGCGCAGGGCAAATCCGCCCTGCAAGCCTTTGCCGAGGCGTCGGATATTCCCGTGCTAACCGCCTTTCGCTGCCAAGACGCCATCGACAACACCTCACCCGTCTTCGCCGGAGAGGCGGGTGTGGGCATGTGGCCCCATGTCGCCGATCTGATCAAAACCGCCGATGTCATTGTGGCCGTAAACCTGCGCATGGATGAGATGACAACCGGCGCTTACACCCTGCTGTCGGTGCCTCTGCCCCAACAAACCCTGATCCATGTGCATCCCTCCACCGAAGAACTGGGCAAGATTTACATCGCAGCCCTGCCACTGCACGCCGACCCCAACGCCTTTGCCGCGGCCCTGACGCCCGTGGCTGGCCCGTGGGCCGCATGGCGCGCCAAGGCCCGCGCAGCCTATCAAATGGCTTTTGTCGCCCCGCCCCAACCCTCGCCCGTCGATATGGCAGCGGTGATGGCCCATCTGGGGGCAAACCTGCCGCAAGATGTGATCGTCACCAACGGCGCAGGCAACTTTGCCGCTTGGCCAAGTCGGCATCTGTGCTTTGGCCCAAATATGAGGCTTTTGGCCCCTCAATCGGGGGCCATGGGCTACGGCGTACCCGCAGCGATTGCGGCCAGTCTGGCCGAACCCAGCCGGATGGCGCTGTGTTTTGCAGGCGACGGCGATTTCCAGATGACCTGCCAAGAACTCGCCACCGCCGCCCAACACGGCGCGGCCCCTTTGATCCTGATCCTAGACAATGGCATCTACGGCACGATCCGCGCCCATCAGGAACGCCAATTCCCCGCCCGCGTCTTTGGCACGACCATGGTGAACCCCGACTTCACCGCCCTCGCCCAAGCCTACGGCTTTAACGCCGAACGGGTCGAGACGACCGAAGCCTTCGCCCCAGCCTTTGACCGTGCGGTGCAGGCCACCAAGGCGGGCCTTGGCGCGGTGCTGACACTGGCCATATCCCCCGAAGCCATAGCGCCCCGCCAAAGGATCAGCACCCTGCGCCAAGCAGCCCTTGCCGCCAAAGCCTAAAAAACCACCGCGCAGGTTTCCCCGCGCGGTGGCCCTTTTCAAACCAGCTAAGCTTAAGCCGCTTGACGCTGCGCCAGAACCATCGCCATCGTCTCGCCCATCGAAGACGGGTTGGGTGCCACGGTGATGCCTGCCGCAGTCAGGATATCAACCTTTTCCTGCGCGCTTTCGCCAAAGGCCGACACGATCGCCCCCGCATGGCCCATCTTGCGGCCCTTGGGGGCAGACAGCCCCGCGATATAGGCCACGACCGGCTTTTTCATATGGTCGCGGGCAAAGGCTGCGGCCTCTGCCTCTTGCGGGCCACCGATTTCGCCGATCATCATCACGGCATCGGTTTCGGAATCCGCCTCGAACAGTTCCAGAATGTCGCGGAAGCTTGATCCGTTGATCGGATCGCCGCCGATCCCGACCGAGGTCGACACCCCGATCCCCAAAGCCTTCATCTGCGCTGCCGCTTCATAGCCCAACGTGCCCGAGCGGCCCACGATGCCAATGCGCCCCGGCATATAGATATGCGGCGGCATGATCCCCATGAACCCTTTGCCGGGCGAGATGATGCCCGCGCAGTTCGGCCCGATGACGCGCATTTTGCGTTCTGCCGGATAGCGGCGCAGAAACCGCTTCACCCGCATCATGTCTTGGCTTGGAATACCGTCGGTCACACAGACAGCCGTGCGAATACCGGCATCTGCGGCTTCCATAATCGCATCCGCCGCAAAGGGCGGCGGCACGAAGATCAGCGAGGCTTCTGCGCCGACTTGCTCCACCGCCTCGCGCACGGTGTTAAACAGCGGGCGGTCCAGAACGCTTTCCCCACCTTTGCCCGGTGTCACACCGCCCACCACGTTGGTGCCGTGTTTGATCATATCAGCGGCATGGAACGAGCCGATCCGGCCCGACATGCCTTGCACGATAACGCGGGTCTTTTCAGTGATCAGAATGGCCATGATGTCCTCCTTAAGCGGCTTTGCGGGGGCGGGCGGCAACAGCCGCCGCGGCGGCTTCGGCCAGACTGTCGGCCGAGATCAGAGGCAAGCCCGACCCGTCGATGATGGCCTTGCCCTCTTCGACATTGGTGCCTGCCAGTCGCACCACAACGGGGATCGTCAGGCCCACTTCCTTATAGGCCTGCACCACGCCTTGCGCGACCCAGTCGCACCGATTGATACCGGCAAAGATGTTGACCAAGATCACCGACACATTTCCATCGGCCAAAACGGTGCGAAACGCCCGCACGACCCGTTCGGGGCTGGCACCGCCGCCGATGTCCAGGAAGTTGGCAGGTTCGCCGCCCGCCAGCTTGATCATGTCCATCGTGGCCATGGCCAGACCGGCACCGTTGATGATGCAGCCGATGTCGCCCTCTAGCCCGACATAAGACAGGCCATGATCGCCCGCCGTGCTTTCGCGCGGGTCTTCTTGGCTGCGGTCGCGCAGTTCGGCAACCTGCGGCTGGCGGAACAGGGCGTTGGTGTCAAATGACATTTTGGCATCCAGTGCGACCAGATCGCCGGAATGGGTGACAACCAGCGGGTTGATCTCGACCATCACCGCATCCAGATCGCGGTAGGCGCGGTAGCAGGCGCGCAGCGTGGTGACCATTTGCGCCACCTGACCGCCGCGCAGGCCCAGTTGAAAGGCCAGCTCGCGGGCCTGAAATTCTGACAAGCCCGTTGCAGGGTCAATAATCATGCGGCGCAGGCTGTCGGGGTCTTTGTCGGCCAGATCCTCAATCTCCATCCCGCCGTGGGCCGAAGCCACGATCATGATGCGTTCCGATTTCCGGTCCAGCACAAAGCCCAAGTACAGCTCTTGGGCGATGTCCGAAGCCCCTTCGACCCAAACGCGGTAAACGCCCTTGCCATTGGCATCCGTTTGCTTGGTGACAAGCTGCTTGCCAAACAGCGTGCCGGCAAAGGCCTGCACCTCTTCGGGTGTCTTGCACAGCTTCACCCCGCCCGCCGCCCCGCGCCCGCCGGAATGGATCTGCGCCTTCACAACCCAGGCCTTGCCGCCCAATTCGCGGGCGCGGTAGCCTGCTTGTTCGGGGCTATAAGCCAGCCCGCCACGCGGCACAGGCACGCCAAAGCGGGCAAGGATTTCCTTGGCTTGGTATTCGTGAATATCCATATGTTCCTCCCTAAGCGAGGAGCGGTTTCGTTGAACCGCCCCCGCGTGATCTGTTTGAATTTTCGCAGAAAATTCGTGGCTTACTTGGCGGCGATGGCGTCAGCCAGAACCAGCACGTTCATGGCCATCCGCTCTGACGCCGCATCGATCATCCGCCCATCCAACTGCGCGGCGCCTTTGCCCATGGCTTCGGCCTTGCGCAGCTCTTCAATAATCCGGCGCGCGCGGGTCACTTCGGCCTCTGGCGGCGAGAAGACCTCGTTGGCCAAAGCGACCTGCGACGGGTGAATGGCCCACTTGCCCTCACATCCCAAAGCCGCCGCCCGACGTGCGCCGTCCTTATAGCCTTCCGGATCGCTGAAATCACCGAATGGCCCATCAATCGCGCGCAAACCGTAAGCACGGCACGCCACCACCATCCGGCTGATCGAGGCATGCCACTGGTCGCCCGGGTAATGCGGGTTCAAGCCGCCAATGTTCGTCGTACGCGCCCGCATGGAGGCTGCAAAATCCGCCACGCCGAAATGCAGCGCCTCTAGCCGGCCGCCGAATTGGGCAATGGCTTCGACGTTGGCCATCCCCAAAGCGGTTTCAATAAGCGCTTCCAGACCCACGCGAGTGGTGTAGCCCTTGGCCTGTTCGATCTGGTTGACCATGGCTTCCACCATGTACAAATCGCCCGTCACGCCAACCTTGGGCACCAGCAAAGTGTCAACCTTGTCGCCCGCCTGTTCCATCACATCCACCACGTCGCGGTACATGTAATGCGTGTCCAGCCCGTTGATGCGCACGCAAACCGTCTTGCCCTTGGCCCGCCAATCGATGTCGTTCAGCGCCTGAACGGCGTTCTTGCGGGCTTGCACCTTTTCAGACGGCGCAATGGCGTCTTCCAGATCAAGGAAAACATAATCGGCTGGCCCATCGGCGGCCTTGTCGATCATCGCGGGGTTGGAGGCCGGAACCGCCAGTTCCGAACGTTGCAGGCGCGCTTTGCGCATGGGGTGAAGCGTATGGCTCATCTTTTTATCCTGATTTCCGTAAGGTTTATTCTGCAGCCATCGCGACAGAGGATTGGGCGTGCTGGGCATAAACCGCCTGCGCGGCCGCCACCCCCGACCCGAAGGTAATCTTCGCCCCTGCCGCCACCAGCGACAGTTCGGCCAATGCGATTGCGGTCAGGCACATGCCTTCGTTGCAATCACCAATATGCCCGATGCGAAACACCTTGCCCGCCAGCGGCCCAAGGCCCGACCCAAGCGAGGCGTTGTAGCGTTCATAGGCGATCTTGATCACATCGCGCGCATCCACGCCGTCAGGCGTGCGAATGGCGGTGACCGTATCGGAATAGACCGACGGATTTTCCGCGCAAACCTCTAGCCCCCAGGCCTGCACAGCAGCGCGCACGCCTGCCGCCAGACGGCGGTGACGGGCGAGGATTGTATCAAAACCCTCTTCGATCATCAGGTCCAGCGCGGCGCGCAGACCGTGCAGCAGTTGAACCGGCGGGGTATAGGGGAAATAGCCCGTTTCGTTGTTCTTAACCTGATCGGAAAACTCGAAATACGCACGGCGCATCTTGGCGGTTTCAGCCGCTTTCATCGCCTTGGGGCTGACGCCCAGAATGCCCAAACCGGGGGGCATCATCAGGCCCTTTTGGCTGCCCGTTACGGCCAGATCAACGCCCCACGCGTCCATCTCGAACGGCAAGCACCCGATCGAGGACACGCCATCAACAAACAACAGCGCGTCGTGGCCGGCCTCGTTCATCACGCGGCGCAGAGCGGCGATGTCGGATGTGACACCGGTTGCCGTTTCATTGTGGGTGACAAAGACAGCCTTGATCTCGCCCTTGCGATCATCCCCCAGACGGTGGGCGAATTCGCTGATCGGGGCACCGGCACCCCACGGCAGGTCGATCAAGTCAACCTCTAGCCCCAAACGTTGGGCCATTTGCGCCCACAGTACGGAAAACTGGCCATGACGCGCCATCAACACGCGGTCGCCGGGCGACAGGGTGTTGGTGATTGCAGCCTCCCACGACCCGGTGCCAGAGGCCGGAAACACCAGCACATGGCCGTCTTGGGTGCGAAACAGGGTTTTCAGATCGCGGAAAATGCCCATATTGGGCGCACCGAAATCATGCGCGCGATGGTCTTGCATCGGCACATTCATAGATTGACGAACACGTTCCGGCACATTGGTCGGGCCGGGAATGAACAGGTGATTAATTCCAGTGCGCATAGCTTCCTCCGCTTGTTGGAATGTGTGTTACACCGCTTTTATTTTAAGCAAAGCGCAAACAGGTTGCGCTGTGAATGCGAGACTTTACAGATTTGAATATTTGTAATATTGTAAAGACGACAAACTCTAGCTTGTGTGCGATGGTATGCAAAAGACCTTCATAGGCCCCCACCTGCGCCGCTTGCGCGTGGAACGCGGCGAAACCCAAGGTGCGATGGCAAAGGTGCTGGGGATCAGCCCTTCTTACGTCAACCTTTTGGAAAATAACGAAAGATCTGTGTCGGTGCAGGTGCTTTTGCGCCTGTTTGACGCCTACGGAGTCGACTGGCGCGACATCGCCGAAGAAGACGGCACCGCCCAGCTTTCCGACCTGCGCGCCGTGATTCAAGACCCGCTTTTCACCCAAACCCGCCCCGATTTGCCCCAGTTGCGCGCGGCTTTGGTGCATGCGCCGGCCTTGGTTCACAGTTTCATGTCACTTTACCGCAGCTATGCGGTCGTCTCGGACCAGCTTTTATCCCTCACCGAAAGTGGGGCACCGCAGGTGTCCGCCTCGCCCGAGGCGGC